>JACSRG010000546.1 GCA_014879865.1 Anaerolinea sp. | reverse complement strand
GCCGCGCACGCGGGCGAGTGCCATCGCCGTCCCCAAGCATGGGTCTTCGCCCGCCCCTTCGGCGATCCGTCCCCAGCGGGGATCGCGCGCGATGTCGATCATGGGCGCGAAAATCCAATCGATCCCCATCGCCGCCGCTTCGACGGCAGCGGCGCGCGCGGCGCGTTCCAGCAGGTCAGGATTCCACGTGCACGACTCTGCCAGCGGGATCGGAAACACGGTATACAGCCCGTGAATCACGTCTTGACCGATGAGCAGCGGGATACCTAAGCGCGAGTCGTTCGCCGCCGTCCGCTGAATCTCGTTGTTCAACGCCAGCACGCCGCAGATCGTCGCGCCCACTTCGCCTTTGTGGATTTTCTCGACGATGCGCGGATTCACCTTGACGGGAGGCTCATACGATTCTCCCCTCTCCTCTGCCAGCTTCAATTCCCGGTTGACCTGATCCCAGTCAATCGGCGCAAACGCGCTCATCATCACCAACTGCCCAACTTTTTCTTCTAACGTCATGCGCGCCAGCAGATCATCGATTTTCGCTTTCGTGACCGGATCAGGCTTTCTGGCGTGTGACAGAAATTTGCTCATCGTCGTGTTCCACCTCTACAGGATTCGTCCGCGCAGGCTGATTATATTCCCATCAATTGGCAGTCCGCGAGGCACCCCTGCTCAGGCTTGACAGGTATATAGGTTACTGATAACCTATGTTCAATAGAACCTATCGTGATATAAGGACGGTTGGCGTGCTGATAAAGAAGGTGATTCTTGGTCTGCTGAGCGAGAGTCCGTTGACCGGATACGACCTGAAGAAGCGGTTTTCCAGTTCGCTGCTGCTTCCGTGGTCGGGGAACAGCAATCAAATTTACAAGGCGCTGTTGGAACTTCACGAAGACGGGCTGGTCACGGTCGAGGAACAGCAGCAGCCGAATAAGCCGCCGCGCAAGCTGTACACCCTCGGGGAAAAGGGTCACCAAGCACTCCGTGAATGGCTGCAATCGACTCCTGAACCGCCGCAGCTGCAAAATCCCCTGCTGCTCCAGCTCTTGTGGGCACATCAAGTGGAGCAATCGGCGTCGCGCGCGATGCTAGACACGTACGAAGAAGACCTGAGCGAACACGTCGCCACGCTGCGTGAGCATATTCGACGTCAGACGACCACAGCCGCCGCTGATCATGCACTCGCCGTGCACGCTATGCAGCATTGGATCGCGCTCTACGAATTCCATCTCGAATGGGTTCGCCGGCTTCGTGAGACCCTTGCTTGACAAAGGAAAGTGCCGAATGACTAACGTTTCTCTCTACAAATCCGCTGCTGGAGAACAGGCAGTCATGGCAAGCTATGACGCCGCGCTTCAAAACTGGGCAGTCCCATTTACCACGCACGAGATCCCCACACGATATGGCAGCACCTTTGTCATCGCTTGCGGGGATGAAACCGCCCCGCCGCTGATCTTGCTGCATGGCGCAGGGGGTAACTCGACGATCTGGGCAGGTGATGCTGCGTTGTTCTGCCGTCGCTTTCGCGTGTATGCGGCTGATCTGATCGGCGAGGCGGGGAAAAGCGCCGCTGCCCGCCCCGAATGGGACAGCCCGGCGTTCGGCGAATGGTTGGAGGATGTGTTAAACGGTCTCCAGCTCGAACAAGCGGCGCTGGTCGGCGTATCGCAGGGCGCATGGACAGCCTTGAAGTTCGCCGTGACCGCGCCGCAGCGGGTGACCCGGTTGGTGCTCATCGCTCCGGGCGGAATCATCCCGGATCGGCTTTCCTTCGCCTTGAAAGCCGTCGTGCTGATGCTGTTCGGGCAGCGGGGCACACGACGGCTCGTGCAGGAACTCTTTGGGGATGTTCAAGTCCCCGAAGATGTGGCGGCGATCATCGTCCAGATCACGACTACCTTCAAGCCGCGCATGGGCGTGCTGCCGATCTTCAACGATACGGAACTCCGGCGGTTGACCATGCCGATTCTGCTCGTGGGCGGCACGAAAGACATGATGCGCGATGTCGACAAAATCGCGGCGCGCCTGAATCAGCTTGTGCCGGAACTGACGGTCAAACGCGTTCCCGGCGCAGGACACGCCATGTTAGGGACGGCTGCCCATCTTGCCGATTTTCTGAAGCTCTAGGTCACCTCCGCGCTAGAAGTCGATGGTGCTCTGCCCGTCAGCCGCAAGGATGGTGAAGCGCCGAGGGTGGACATGCACGGCTGTTTGCCATCCATACGGCGCAGCGACATCATCCGCGAGGACGGCTTGACCGTCGAGCTTCCACATGGGCGTGAGCAGAACAATCTCCAGCTGACCTTCGAGATTGAACAGATGATCAGAATTGCGCGGCACGTACAGAAACAAGTCGTGATCGCGCAGTTCGCACGAAACAAAGCTGATCTGGGGACCGGCTTGACCGCAAGTCCCCAATGTAACCTCGGTGTACTGCTGGATGAGGGTTTCAACACGCTCCCTGAGATGCGTGTTCATGCTGTGACTCCTAGTGAATGGATGCGATGAAAGCTTCGATCTGGTCGTCATTCCAGCCTGAGACGGGCTGATTGATGACCAGCAGTGCTGTTCCCCCGCGCCCCTGAAAGACCAGATTCAGACTGCGGTAGCGCCGACCTTCTGAATTCGTCCGGTCGCTCACGGTGAGCGTTGCCGCTTGGTCGCGGATCGTCCGCTGCTCTGTCCGCACGAGGGTCGGCTCGTTCCAACGGGTCTGGGCGCGATCATCCGGGATGTAGCCTTCAAGGGTCGCATCGTCGGGAATAACGCCGGACGGTGCTTGCAGCAGCGATAGGTGGCTGTATGTGTCGTCACCACGATACGCGGCAACGGTGTAGCCGAGCATCTCGACCGCGTAATCCGGCTGATAGCCTGCCGGAAGATCGAAGTCCGCGATTTGCTGCGCCAGTTCATTGACATGCGCCGAGTCGGTGATCTGCTTCCACAGACCGGGGGCGGCGGCGGTCAGAAGACCGCACGCCAGCAGGATGACCAGTGCCACGCCGATGAGAATTTTCTTGGACATGAGAGGACTCTTTCTCTCGCCGGGGCGAGGCTAACCTTTGTGCGCGACCTGCGGCGATGACTGCCGTTGGAACAGCTTCGGCAGAAACATCCCGGTGCGCGAACGATACACTTCATAGGCGCTGCCGAACTGCGCCACCATGCCGCGTTCTTCCATACGCGCTAAGCGGTAGTAAACAACCACGAGAATGGGCCACATGATGAGCAGCGGCAGCGTCGCCCAGTCGAGGATCATGCCGAGCGTGATGAGCATGAAACCGGTATACTGCGGGTGCCGGATGTAGCCGTAAATGCCATCGCTGACCAGTTCGCCTTCGCCTTCTTCCTTGCTCCAGAAGCGCTTGTGAATCACGCGCCAACCGACGATCACCAGAACGACGCCGATCACCATCAACCCGGTGCCGATATACATGCCCCAGTGCCCGATCCACGGCTGCAAGGTATGCCCGTAGAGGATGCCGTCGGGGAGGGTTGTGCCGACCAACCACGTGATCACGTACATGCTGAGCGGGACGCCAAACATTTCCAGCGCCAGCGCGATGATGAAGGCGAGATAGGCGCTGCTCGGTTTACGCTGAGACTTTTTGTAGAAGGGAACGAACAAGAGCATCACGGCGAACAGGATGATCCAGATCACCACATAACTCCACTGATTGAAGTGGTCGAACGCGGGGTCGAACATGAGTTTATTCCTCCGGGTTAAACGCTGCTGAACTCACCTCAGAGTAGTCGTAAACCCCGTGTGGCTGTCATCAACCGGAAGTTAGATTTTGAGGATGTGCAAACTGCGGGCTTTGCTGACGGCTTCGGTGCGGTTTTGCGCGTCGAGCTTGTTCATAATGTGGTGAATGTGGCTCTTGACCGTCCCGACACTCACGACGAGCGCCTCCGCAATCGCTTGATTGCTGGCACCCGCCGCGATGAGTTCCAGCACCTCGACCTCACGTTCGGTCAACGTATCGGCGGGATGCTGCGCCGTTTCCATCCGCGCGGTTTCGTCCAGCAGCGCTGCCGCATAGTCGGCATTTACATGGCGCTCGACGGCAAGGCGCAGGAGTTTGAGCGCAGGCTGTCCCGCATCCAGAAACGGGCGCACAGCGCCATTTTGCTTGGCAAGCGTGAGCGCGTGTTCCAGTGACGAGAGCGCCGCGTTTACAGTGCCCGCAGCCGACTCGACCAGCGCTTGCAGCAGCTTCGCGCTCAGCACAGACCCGGTGCGACCGTGCGCCTGCGCGCCATCGCCGATCTGTTTCAGGAGCGCCAGCGCTTGATCATACGCGCCGTGTGCCCACCAGATGCGCGCCAGCGTCAGGTCTTGGTAATCGCGGTGGAAGCCGCTTTCAGGCACAGCTTGATACGCTGCCGCCCATTCCAGCGCCGCCTCGATCCGACCGAGGCGCAGATCGAGATGCGCCGCCGCCGCCCCGATCAACGATGTCATCAGGGGGCTGCGATAGCCGCGTGCATAGCGCTGCGCCTGTGCTACATTCGCTTCTGCCTCCCCGAATTCGCCGCGCGCCAGCAAGACTTCGGCGAGATTCAGATGCGCGAACCACAGCAAATCGGGGATAGTGGCACGGCGGGCAAGCGTAATCGTGTCGCGCAGTGTCGCTTCTGCCTCGACGATGCGGTTGCGCTGGTACTGCACCACCGCCAGCGGCAGCATGAGGATGCAGCGCTGCGGCGTTTGCAGGGAGTAGCGCGCGAGTACTGCCTGACAGCGCGCCTCGACCGCGCCGAATTCCCCCGCGAGCAGATCGATCTGCGCTAAATAGTAGTGGGCGTCGAGCATGAGGTAATGATGCTGAATCTGCTCCGCCTGTTTGAGAGCATCTTCATAGGCGCGGCGTGCCGTCGGGACAGACCCGACCAGATAATGCAGAAACGCATGGGTATTGGCGATGCGCACGCGATCCAGCGCCTCGACGGTCTCGCGCAGCGCGTTCGCCTGCTCGATCCAGCGCTGCCCGGCTTCAATCTCGCCGCGGTACGCCGCCAGCGTCGCCTGATAGTTGAAGGCGATGGTCTGGAGCGCCTGCCGGTTGGGGATGGCGCTTTCTGCGTCGCTCAACGTTTCGGCAGCAAGCCGGAGATAATGTTCGGAACGTTCGATATCACCGCCCAAGTAGAGCGCGCGCGAGAAGTACAGGCAAAGCCGGGGACGGCGTTTTAAAATCTCGTCGGTGAAGCGCGGCAGCCAGCTCATGATCGTCGTGATTTCACCGCGCGAGGTCAGTGCTTCCCACGCTCGCGCCTCGATCAACTGAGCGGCGAAATCGAAATCGTGCGCTGCCAGCCCATGCTGCACCGCTTCGGCAAGGTGATCATGCGCCGCGTGCCATTCCGCCGCCCGGTGATGCTGGCGCAAATAGTGCTCGTGATCGGTCAGGTCGAGACGCTGCCGCAAAAACTGCTCGAACAGATGGTGATAGCGGTACAGCGGCTCGGTTTCTGACAGCGGCACGATGAACAGGCTGTCCGCTGCCAACTGGCTTAGCACCAGCGGCGCATCCGCTCTGCCTGTCAGCGCCGCGCACAGTTCAGGATTCAGCCAGTCAAGCGCGCATGTATCGAGCAGAAACGCCTTGAACGGTTCAGACTGCCGCTCGAACACTTCCTGCGCGAAGTAGTCGAAGATGTGCCGCTGCGTGAGCGAATAACGGACAAGCTGATTTTCCAGCGTTTGTTCGTCAGTCAGTGATTGATTCATCAGGATCAAGGCGAGTGCCGCCGCCCACCCCTCGGTCAGCCCGTCAAGCTGCTTGAGCAGCCGCTCCGACGGAATCCAGCCGAGCATGGCTTGCAGCCAATCCGCCGTTTCGGCATGATCGAAGCGGAGATCCGCCATCCGCACTTCGGTGATCGCGCCATGCGTTCGCAAACGCGCGAGCTGGAGCGGTGGATCGGCGCGCGTCCCGATGGCAAGCCGCAGATTCTTGGGGAGGTATTCCGTCATGATGCCGAGGGCGTTGTGAATCTGCGGTTCGGTGATGACGTGATAATCATCGAGAATCAGCACGCACTGCGTGTCAAGATCGGCAGCGGTATTCAAAATGTGCTGGATCGTCTCTTGCAGCTCCAGTTGACCCGGATCGGCGGCGGACGTTTGAAATGCGCCGCTCGCCTGTTGGAATGCGCCCAGCAGATACGCCCCGAAGCGCGCCGGATCATTGTCGCGTTCGTCCAGCGCATACCACGCGATCACCGCCCCTGCCCGGCGCAGTTGGTGCGCCCACTCGGTCAAGCAGGACGACTTTCCAAACCCCGCTGGCGCAGAAACCAGCGTCAACCGCTGCTGAGTCGAACTCAAAAAATGGCGCAGCAGCCGCTCACGGTGAACGTGCTGAGCGCGCAGCGGTGGCAGTTGGATTTTCGTGCGGAGCAAGGACATCAGGCTGTATCTCCTTTCTATCTATTGTAGCAGGAGCACAGCTTATCCCCGATGCAGCCGCAAAACATGCACCATACCGGAATTACCGCCGATCAAGATCGGTTCGCCGACCGAGCGCATCGCCGCCGACAACAAGTAACCTTCGCTCGAAAACGTCGCCACACACACACCGTCACGCATATCCCACGCGCGCGCGCCAAAATCGGTGGAGACGGAAATGGCATACGTCCCGCTCTCGTCGATAGAAACCGCCGTCACGTTATCTTCGTGCTGATCGAACGTGTGCAGCAGATCGCCCGTCACGAAACTCCACACGCGCACCGTGTTATCGCGCGACGAGGTCGCCACATGCACGTTATGCGGGCAGACTGCCACGCCCGTCACCCAGTCTTCGTGACCGCGCAGCGTTCGCAATGCCGCGCCGCTGGCAGCATCCCACACGTAGGCGTTGCCATCCGTCGATCCGGCGATGATATAGTGCCCATCGCGGCTCAGCACCACCGCCTTGAGTGACGGCGCAGAGTCCAGATCGGCGTCGTTGGGGATGAGCACACGCAGGGCTTGCCCACTGGCGACATCCCACACGCGCACCGTCCCATCGGTCGAGGCAGAGACGGCAAGCGTCCCATCGTGATTGAGGTCTGCCGCGCGCACCGCGCATGTGTGCCCGCTGAAAGTCTGTACCACCGACCAATCCGCCGTGTTCCACAGCTTGACCGTGCCATCCGCCGACGCGGTGATCGCCCGCTGCCCGTCTCCCGTCAGCTTGATCGACCAGATCGTGCCGCCGTGCGCGTTCTCGATCACGCGCTGCCCGCTGAAGGGCGTCAGTTTCCACAGCTTGAGGCTTGATCCGGCGGCGGAGATCGCCGTTTCGCCATCTGGCAGCAGCGCGACGGCGCGCACGGCGGTCGCGCCATGCCGTTCCGGCTTGTAGTCGATGAACTTGTGTACGGGATCGACGCTCCACAGCTTGACCGTCTCGTCGTCGGAGACCGTCGCAAAAACGTGTCCGGTATGGCTGATCGAGGCGTCATACACCCCGCCGCTGTGACCATCAATCTCGAAGAGCGCCCGGCGCGCTGCGGTGTCCCACAATTTGATGATGTGATCCGAAGAGACGGTGACGGCGCGCTTGCCATCCCCGCTGATGCCCAAGCCCCAGATCGGCGTTTTGTGCGTGCCGAACAACTCCCCGGCGTCGGCGACATCGCCGCCGCTGCCGCCCTTGCTCAGCCGCCAGCGGCGGATCTCCCCGAATTCCGACGTGGCGAGAAAATGCTCGTTATCGGGATGCGCTTCGATTGAAATGCCCATGCCTTTCGGCAGGCGGTACGTGGCGACCAGTTCGTTCCGCGCCAGTTCCCATTGCAAGATGCGTCCATCGGTCAAGATGGCGAGGATATAGCGGCTGTCCGGCGTGAACTCGACGTGCCACATCTCCCGGTTCAGTTCGTTGAGCAGCAGCCCCGCGCGCGGCGTGCCGTCCGCTTCCAAGAGCCGGGGATCGAGTTCGACTTTGAAGTCATGCACGAGTTCCCCGCTGGCGATCTCCCAAATCTTGACCGTCTTGTCCATCGAGCAGGACGCGAGCAGCTTGTTATCCCAACTGAAGCTGACGTACAGCACATTGCCCGTGTGATCGGTGAAAGTACGCAGCGCTTCGCCCGTCTCCGTGTTCCACAATACGACCGTGTGATCGTCGCCGCACGAGGCAGCGAGTTTGCCGTCGGCGGTCATGCGGACGGTCATCACCACCTCGGTGTGCTGCCTCAGCGTGTGGACGACGAGCCCCGTTTCGAGATCCCACACGCGGACGGTTTTATCTTTGCCACACGTGACCGCCCGCGTACCATCCGCCGAAATGCAGATCGCCCAGACCTCGTCTTCATGACCGTACATCGTCCGCACCAGCCCCGCTCCCGGCGGCATGAGCGTCCCGCGCAGCGGTTCTAACCAACCGTGCTGCGGTTTGAGATCGTCAAGGAAAGCGCTGATTCCGGGACGGTCAGCATATTGCAGCAGTCGCCCGGTGAGCTGCGATGGGAACTGGTGCACATCTTCAAATAGAACATGGGCACTCAAGCGCAGCGCGTCATTGATCCGGTGCAGATTGAACTGCTTTTCGACCTCCGCGCCGGACTTGTTCACGGCGTCGAACAGGCGTTTGAAGTCTTCCAACAGCGCGTTGGCATCCGTTTGTTCCAGCTTGGATTTGAGCCAGCGGACATCAAACAGCAGGTCGGCGAGTTCATCACTTTGCCCCGCGCCGAGCAGATGATAGCTGTACTGCTTCCATGCGTATTCGTCCGGCAGATCGTGCGCGCCGCCCCATGCCCGCAGCAGTGCCGCGTGGACTTCGGCGGCATCCGCCAAGTGCTTGCCGATGTAATCGCGGATCACGTCGTGCAGGTGAACTTCACCGCCCGCCGGAGCAAAGCGCGTCAGCAGCGACATGCGCCCCAAGCGCCGCAGTAGATCGTTGGTGTCGCCCTCGTCGAGTCCACCCGTCGCCGCCCACAACTGCGCAACCGTCTCGTGACGCAGCGTCACCGCCGGAGAGAAGATCGCCAGTTCGTAAAAGCGGCGGCGCTGATCGACGGTGAGGCGCTGCAAACTCACTTCGAGGCTGGCGCTGATCGCCCGGTTGCGTCCGGTAATATCACTGCGCTGGTAGTGGTCAAAGCCCTTCTTGGACAACCGTCCCCGGATGTCGGCGACGGCGTCCTTGATGCGCGCTTCCTCGTATTCGACCTGATTTTGCAGTTCCGCACCTAAGATTTCCGCCAGCAGCGCCCACCCTTTGATTTGCTCCGCCAGTGGGAGCAGCGCCTCGCGGTCGGCGTCAGTCACGGTTAAGCCGCTGCCTAACACCGCCAGCGTTTGCGCCTGTGTCAGTTCGTCCACCTTGACCATGCGGGCGCGCATTGCCGCCGCGATCTCCTGTTCGCGCGTGGTGATCACGAACGCCGCCCGCGTCTTTTCCGACCGCTGGATGAAATGGCGCGCATCATCTGAATCCCACACATTGTCGAGCACAATCAGCATATCTCGGTCGTCGAGCAGTTCGCGGAAGCGCGCCGACGCCTGATTAGGATCGCTGAAACCGGGACGTTCACCGCTCAGCAGTTCAATCTGATCGAGCAGCAGCTTCAAGACATTCGGCTGATCGGTCACTTCGATGAACAGGCAGCCATCGTCAAAGGCTTCTCTGATCCGCGTATCGTGACACAACGCAATCGCCAGCGTCGTCTTGCCGAAGCCGCCCGCGCCTTGCAGCGCCGTCGTGATCGCGACCGGTTCGCCGCGCTGCTCGTCCAGCAGCAGCCCGACCAGCTTTTCGAATTCGGTGGGACGCTGCACGAAGTGCGCCGGGAGTTCGGGCGCAGTAAACGGGATTGGGCGCGATTTGATCGGAGAATTCAATTGCTTGATCAAGCGCTTCCACGTTTCATCATGCTCGGTTGCATCCGGTCTGAGGTCGATCAAATCGAGCTTGGTCATCCAGCGCGGTGCTTTGAGGAGATCAAACCACTCCGCGATGATCGGCACGACACGCGTCCCGACACTGCGTGCATAACGCCACTCGTTCGCAACATTGTCGGAAGTCATCGAGTGTTTGGACAGCACAAGGATCAGGTTTTCGCTGCCGCGAATCGCCTCTTTGATCTGTTCCCACCAATTTGCGCCGCCCTCCATCTCGCTGCGATCCCGCCACAGCGTTAGGTTTTCGCCTTCCAGTTCTTTGTACAGCTTGCGCGCAAAATCCGTGTTCGCCCGTGAGTAGGAAATAAACACCGATACCGGTTTATTGGAATGACTAGACAAGGATTGGGTACTCATCCGCGATCTCAGCTCTGCTCTAATTTTTATATTCACATATTAGTGAAGACTGCCGCTTTTGGCAAGCAGGGCAGAACCTTATCTTTGAGTAGAGTTGACGAAGGGGTCACAAACATTGAACGGTTTACGGGATGCAGCACTTAAGGTGTGTCTGCAAACTCTCTTTTTGCGGTTTTCTCTTACCTCACCCCGTTTCGCGCCGCTGCGCTTAGGCTCAACCGCCCCTCTCCATGTGGAGAGGGGCAAAGAACCGTTAGGTTCTTGGGGTG
>JACSRG010000415.1 GCA_014879865.1 Anaerolinea sp. | reverse complement strand
GACTACCGCGAGAAAGATGAACCCGCCGCGAAAACGGAGAGCGGACTCGATCTCCTGAGCGAGCGTGAGCGCGAGGTGCTGGTGATGACCGCACTCGGCTACAGCAGCCGAGAAATCGGCGACCTGCTCTTCATCAGCCCGAAGTCGGTGGATACCTACCGCCAGCGCTTGATGGACAAGCTCGGTTTAGAAAACAGAGCCGAACTCGTTCAGTACGCGCTGAAGAATGGACTGCTTGAAGCAAAATGATGGACGATCTGCACCAAACCGAACCAAACGTGAGCAGCGCGCATTACCTGTTTATCCGCCGCCGCTCGGTGAGCGAGTGGCTGGCATGGCTGATCTGGTTGATTGTGCTGGCGCTGCTGCTGGAATACAGTGTGGGTAGTTTTGCCGAAAACGAAATGCAGGCGGGAGTGCTGTCGGCGGCTCTGCTGGTGGGCTTGTTGAGCGCAGGCGTGATCGTCAATTACATGCGCGGTGTCGATGTTCGCAGTCGGGAGCGGCGACAGCCGGGGCGCTTGAGCGAATCGACCATCTCTCGAACAAACGCCCCTCTGGAAGCAGCTACAGACGAGCGCCAAGTCACACGGCGCGATTTCCTCAAATCGATGGGCATGGCAGGTGCGACCATCGGCGTGGCAGGGGCGACCGGGTTGGTCGCGGCAGGCAGCACGATTGGCTCGACCATGTCCGGCGGCGTGTATCACCGTCCATGGTGGGTTCGACAGGTTGATCAGCCGACCACCGGGATCAACTGGGATTTGATCCGGCGCGTCAACGCGGATCAGAATATCCTCGCGGGTAACCGGGCGCTAGGACGCTTCGGCACGCCCGCAGAAAATGATTATCTGGTCGAGGCATACCGCGCGAATGAACTCCGGCGGCTGCATGACGGGCAGCCGGGATTCGGGCTGCGCGATGTCGCACTCAATAACGCCTACCAGAGCACGCGCTCGGTGACGCCGCGCAGCTACCTCGGTCCGCAGCGCGCGCCCCGTCCAGAGGATATGGGCGTTGCCCGCTGGGATGCGCCGGCAGAGGAGAATGCGCGCCTTCTCAAGGTCGCCATGCAGCAGATGGGCGCGGCGATGGTTGGGATCGTCGAACTGGACGAGCGCACCCGCAAGCTGATCTACGAAGTAGACAACGATGGCAAACGCATCGAGTTCGAAAACGTCGAGCAAGCCTACGAAGACCACGAAAAGCGGGTCATCCCCTACTCGGCGCGTTGGGTCGTGGTCTACGCGGTGCAGATGTCGGACATCGCGATCCGGCGCGCGCCGACCAAGATCGCTCAGATGTCCACCTCCGACACGTACCTCCGCGCCTTGATGATCCAGAACAACGTGCAGGAGTTTCTACGCGGCTTGGGCTATCAAGGCTTGGGTGAGGCGGAAAACAATGGACTCGGCATTGCGCCCGCCTTCGCCGTCCTCGCCGGGTTAGGCGAACTTTCGCGCCTCAACCGCGTGATCACGCCGGAATTCGGTCCAATGGTGCGCATCTTCAAGCTGGTCACCGATCTGCCGCTTGCGCCGGATAAGCCGATTGACGCAGGCATCGCGCGTTTCTGCCTCACCTGCAAGAAGTGCGCCGAAGCCTGCCCGCCGAGTGCCCTGAGCTTTGAGACTGAACCGGGATGGGTTCCGGTCGGCGAATGGGGCAATGCCGGGCATCAAGCATGGTTTGAAGACTCGGTACGCTGTCGCCGCTACTGGTACGAGGAATTGGGCACGAACTGCGGCATCTGCTTTTCCGTGTGCCCCTTTTCCAAGCGCAATCGCAGCTTCATGCACGATCTGGTGCGGATGCAGCTCGCCGCGTTCCCCGAACTTGACGAGCTGACGCGCACGATGGACGATGCGTTCGGTTATGGCGTTCAGCAGAACCCCGACGATTGGTGGGAACTCGACCTGCCAGAGTACGGGATCGACACGCATAAAGATTGAGTATTATCTGTAGGGAAATTCCCTACAGATAACGCTTGTGCGGAATCGGCATTTTCCCGACAAACGGTCACAACCTTCCTGACAGACAAAGCCCCGTAATTTAGCGACAATAGACCTTAATTGACGATGGTGGAAATCCGGTGAAAGTCCGGTGCTGAGCCGCAACTGTGACACGGGTATAGCCCGCGAAGCCAGATGACCAACTCGCCGTTACACCCTACGCGACTTAGGGAGTCGGATTACGCGAACGCGTTACCGGCTCTCTTTTTATTCTCTTGGCAGAGCAGGAGGAGGTTTCCAGTGCCCGTTTACGATTACCAGTGCTCGGACTGCAACGCCACTTTTTCCGTGCGCAAGCCCATGTCTGACCTCAACAGCCCGACCGCCTGCCCCGAATGCGAATCGCGAAAGACGCAGCGGTTGATCAGCGTCGTGGCGATTTTCTCGTCCGGCGGCGCTGGCGACAAGCGCGCGCTGGCAGGGGTTTCATCGTGTTCAGGCTGTGCGGCTTCCGGGAGCGGGTGCGCAAGCTGCCGTCCGCGCTAAGTATCGTCGTTTGTGTTTGCGATCACGCTTGATTGCAGTCGTCCAGCACATGGGACTGCCGTAATGAAGGAGTTTTCTTATGCCCTACAGTTTGAATAGACGTGAGTTCTTAAAGGATTTGGGGCTGCTCGGCATGGGGGCTGCCACTGTCGCCATGTTAGGTCCGATAGAGGAATTTGGCGAGAGCTGGAGCGACAAGCCGGGTCTCGTCCAGCGTCCGGCATGGGTACGCACAGTTGATCAACCAACAGTGGAAATTGACTGGAGCGCCATCTATCGGTTCGACGAGCGCAACACGGTGCGTCGTGGTTGGAGCAAGTATCTCGACGCAGAAGCCTTCCAAGCTGTTCAAGATCGGAATGCCGTTGCCATATATGACCGCAACCGTGCCGGGCAGGTGGGCTACGCCACCCGTGACATCGCCCTGTATCGCGCCAGCGGTATCGGCGCGACGCAGTCGTTCCTCGGTCCGACGAACGTCGCCACACCTGAGGAAAACAATATCCCGCGTTGGGAAGGTTCGCCGGAAGACGCTTCCGAGATGATCCGTTCGGCGCTTCGTGCTTTTGGCGCAGCGACCGTCGGTTTCGTCGAACTGGACGAAAACACCGAAAAGTTGATCTACGCGATTGACCCGGATGGCAAGGAACTGGTCATCAGCGAAGAAGCCGAAATCCCCGAAGAGACCGAGACGCAGCGTATCATCCCCAAGAGCGCACGCTGGGTCATCACGTGGACGGTGCAGATGTCGCAAGAAGGCATGATGCGCAGCCCGACGCCCGTCGGCGCGGCGACCACCGCCATGACCTATGCCGAAAATCGCGCGATCCAGAGCCGTCTGCAAGGCTTCCTGCGCGGCATCGGCTACTATGGCGTGGGCGAAGCGGAAACTAACGCGCTCGGCATCGCCCCGGCGTTCGGCGTGCTGGCAGGGCTGGGCGAACTGTCCCGCCTCAACCGCATGATCACCCCCGAATACGGTCCGATGGTGCGCGCCTTCAAGCTGATCACCAACCTGCCGCTCGCGCCCAGCCGCCCGATCAATGCGGGCATCAACAACTTCTGCCGTTCGTGCATGACCTGCGCGACCTACTGCCCGTCCGGCGCGCTGAGCACCAACCCCGAACCGTCCTACGAGACGCAGGGCGGTTGGAATCGCGGCGGCGTCAAGACATGGTACGAGAATTCGCTGTCCTGCCGCAACTACTGGGCGGAAGTCGGCACGAACTGCGGTATCTGCTTCGCCGTCTGCCCGTTCTCCGTCAAGGATCGCGCGTTGATCCACTCGATGGTCAAGGGCGTCGTCGGCACAACCACAATCTTCAACGGCGCGCTGGCGGAACTCAGCCGCACGGTCTACAGCCCCGGTCCGAAAGATCAACCGCAGAAGGACCCGGAAGAATGGTGGAGACTGGATTACAGCGAGTTCGGTATCGACACGACGCAGGGTCATGCGGACGCGTAGGCGCAGACAAGAAAGGACTTGACACATGTTGTTCTGGCTCATTGCTGGTATTCTGCTCGGCGCTGGTGCGCTCTTCCTGCTGCGGCATCCGCAGGTCAAGCTGGCGTGGTTCGATTGGGTTCTGCTCGTACTCGCAGTCGCGTTCTTTGCCGTCGCCATCGAAAACTACAATGGTTCGATGAGCGAACTGGAACCGCGCGCGGCGACCTTCCTGCTCGCGTCGTTCGGCATCCCCGGTCTGATCCTGACGGCTATTGTCGGCGTTCGGGCATGGCGCAGCACTCAGAAAGCCGCCGTGAAGGTGGAAGCGTAATCCGACGCGGCTGTTAGGCTGAAATAACATTCATTGGAAGACCGGCGAAGAGGCAGCGTGTCTCTTCGCCGGAATTAACGTTTTGATGGTTATAGAGTTATGGACAAGGCAGCAATTCGCAACGCTTTTCAAGAACGGCGCGCACGCCAGCGTCGGCGTCAGACGCTCATTAGCCTCACTGCCTTGCTGATTTTGGTCGGCGCGTGGTTGATTGGCTATTTCGCCACGCAGAGCCAACCCGCGCTGGACGCTTATGTGGCGGAGGTACTCCCGCAGGCAGAGCGCATCGAAACCGGCGCGGACGGTTTGTTCACGGGCTACGCGAACGACGACTCGGTCGTCGGCTACGCGAAGGTCGGCATAGCATCCGGCTATGGCGGTCCCATCGCCATGCTGGTCGGGACGGATGCGAACGGCGTGATCCTCGACGTGAGTGTGATCAGCCATTCGGAAACCCCGAACTTCTTCCGTCAGCTTGAACGGGCAGGGTTCTACCGGCAGTTTACGGACGCAAATTACGGCGACTCGCTCACCGTCGGCGACGACATCGACGGCGTGAGCGGCGCGACCCTCTCCTCCGAAGCGGTTGCGCAGAGCATCCGGCAGGCGGTGCGGGGGATCGCAAGCAGCGCGATTGCCGGAGCAGTCATCCCGCCGGACAACCAACCGATCAAGTTCGGCGTGCCGGAAGTCACGCTTCTCGCCCTGTTCATCGTGAGCTTCTTCCTTCATCGCATTCACGCCCGCTCGCCAATTAAGCGTTACGGTCGCTGGGTGGTGATGGCGGTCGGCGTGCTCGTGCTCGGCTTCGTGCTGAACAAGCCGCTCACGCTGGCAAACATCATTTCGCTGCTTGCCGGTTATCTACCGGATTGGCGCAACAATCTCTACTGGTTTTTGCTGCTCGGCGGCATCGTGATCGTCACGTCGATTCAGGGCAAAAACCCGTATTGCTCGTGGTTCTGTCCCTTCGGTGCAGCGCAGGAATTCCTCGGCTCGCTGACCGGGGCGAAACCATACCAACCGCGTGAAATCTACAGCAAACTGCAATGGCTTCAGCGGGGCTTAGCGTTCACCGCGATTGTGTTGGGGTTGGCGCTGCGTCAGCCGGGGGCTGCCAGCTATGAACCCTTCGGCACACTGTTCGACCTCGAAGGGACGTGGGCGCAGTGGGTGCTGCTGGCGCTGGTGCTGTTCGGTTCGCTGATTATTTACCGTCCGTTCTGCAATTATCTATGCCCGCTAGATCCGGTCGTGGGTTACATCGGGGAAGTGCGGCATTGGGTGAAAGAAACATGGGCAAAGAGGAACAGCGCCGCACAACCGGCAAGCGGCACTACATCTTGATCGGCTATGTGGCGATCTGCGTGGCGATGATCTTCATGACGCTGTTTATCGCCTTTACGTCGGAGATTCAGTCGGCACAGGCGACGGCAACCCCGACGCGCACACGCAGCGCCTTGCAGCTTACGCTCGACGCGGATTATGCGACAGTTGTCCCGACTCAGCCCGCAGGGGGCGGATCATGACACAGGCAGATTCCCGGTTATCCCGCCGGAATTTCATCCGGCTGACGGCTGGCTTGGCGGTTGCGGGCGGCGTTGGACTTGCCGAACTCACGCGCGCTGCCCGGTCGGCGGAGCGGGTACAGGAAGCGCGGATGCTGTTGGGGTCGATTGCGCATCTCACGGTCATCAGCCCGGATGGTGCGCGAGCACGGGCGGCGATCAACGCGGCATTTGATCGCATGGCTGCGTTCGAAGACGTGATGAGCCGTTTTCGTCCGCACAGCCAGTTGAGTCAGCTTAATACCAGCGGGGTTGTGACCAACCCGCACCCGGCGCTGAAAACCGTCCTGACGAAGGCGGTTGCCTACGGCGATCTGACGGGCGGCGCGTTCGACGTATCGGTCGAAGCCGTACTGAGGTATTATAGAGGTGCATCGCAGCGGGGTTCCCTGCCCGATGCAGACGTGATCGCGGCGGCGCGGGAACTGGTCGATTACCATCAGATCAGCATCGGCGACGATACGATCCGGCTCAACCGGCACGGCATGGCGCTGACGCTCGACGGCATCGCCAAAGGGTACATCATCGACGCAGGAGCGGCAGTTTTCCGCGAGTACGGGTTTGAACAGGTAATCGTCGAATTGGGCGGCGATTTGCAGGCTTACGGCAGCGCGGAACAGCGGGCATGGCAGGTCAGCATCGAACAACCGCAGGGCGGCGCACCGCTGATCGCGCAGATTGTCAACCGGGCGCTGGCGACCTCCGGCGACTATCTGTACACGTTCACACCTGATCGGCGGCTGCATCACATCATCGACCCGCTCAACGGCGTGTCACCCGACGAATTGAGCAGCGTGAGCGTAATCGCGCCGACGGCATGTGACGCCGATGCGCTGGCAACCGCCCTGATGGTCATGGGATCGACTGCCGGACTCGCATTGATCGACCGGCTGCCGGATACTGAAGCGTTGGTAATTAGCAAACGGGGAGTGATCCGCACGAGCGCAAACTTCCCGATCCGGGGAAATCTGGTATGAGATAACACCCACAACATAGTGGTGTAACCCCATCCAAGAATGAGGGAAGTCCGGTGTGAATCCGGCGCTGTCCCGCAACGGTAACGGCTGAACTGCCGAAGCCCGACGACTCATCTGGATGTGATTGCGCAGTGTCCTTCGTGGAGAAAGGGTGCGAGCAGTTGTAACGATTCTTCGTTCGCCCGCTCTCAAGCGGGCTTTTTTATTCGGAAGTAAGACCCGGCAGTAATCAGTCTTGAAGTCAACAACAAGGGCAAAGGAAGCCTTAATCTGATGAAGACAACCCGTATTATCCTCATGGTCATCGCCGCGCTGTGCGCGCTGGCATTCACCGTGAGCGCACAGCAAGGGAACATCACCGAGGGCTGCGTCGAAAATTATGACGCAAGTGTCGATTACTTCCCAGCGAAAGTCAGTGTGGACTACGCGCAGAATTTCGACGTCGAGTACTTCAATAACTACAAAGTCGTGACCATGCTGCCGTGGGTCGGGGCGGAGACGCCGCTGCAATACGTCCTCGTGCAGTGCGGCACCCCCGCGCCGGAAGGCTACGACGGCGTCCCGGTCATTAACGTGCCGGTTGGGCGCTTTGTCGCCATGTCCACGAGTATGCTGCCCCATCTCGACGATCAGCAACTCCTCGACCACCTCGTCGGCGTTGACACGACGCTCTACACCAGCAACGAGGCGGTTCTGGAACAGGTCGCGGCGGGCGACACGGTGGAAATCGGCGGCGGCGGCACGGGCGGCGACATCAACTTCGAACTGCTGCTCAGCATCGAGCCGGATCTCGTCATGGCGCAGGAATTCTTCGCCGGTGGGACGACGCTGACACAGCTTACGGATGCGGGCATTCTCGCCGTGCTCAACGCCGACTACGCCGACACATCACCGCTCGGACAGGCGGAATGGGGCAAGTATATTTCGCTGTTCTTCAACACCGAAGCAGTCGCGAACGAGCTGTTCGCGGGCGTAGTCGAACGCTATGAGGCTCTGAAAGCCCTGACCGCCGATGTCGCTGATCGTCCGACGGTCATCACCGCCAGCCCCTTCAGCGGAGTGTGGTACATGCCGGGCGGCGAAAGCACGATTGCGCAGCTTCTCGCGGATGCGGGCGCGGATTTCCTGTGGTCAGATGCGCCGGGCACGAGCAACCCGCTCGACTTTGAAGTCGTGCTGGCGGAAGGCAGCGAGGCGGAATACTGGGTCAACGTGAATCAGTTCTGGCAGACGAAAGAGCAAATGCTCGCCGACGATTCGCGCTTCGGGTCGTTCGTGGCGTTCGAGAACGGGAATCTTTGGAACAACAACCTGCGCATGAACGTCAACGGCGGCAGCGATTACTTCGAGACGGGTGCGGCGCATCCTGATCTCATTCTGGCGGACTTGATCGCCATCTTCCATCCCGATCTGCTGCCGGATCACGAGTTCTATTTCTACCAACCGTTGAGCTAGTCCAGCGTGGGGCACGGGAGGGCAGACGCTTTGCCCTCCCCTGTCCCATCGACCAAGCGACTCTAGAAGAAAGCCTAGTAGTTTTTATGGCACAAACATGGCACAACGCACATTACACCTTCAGACGACTAAGCCCATGAAACTCGCGTTTTCCGGCTGGAAGACCCTGTTGTTGATCGGACTTGCGGGGCTGCTCGTGACCCTATTTCTGATCAGCCTTGCCGTCGGCTCGGTGGCAATTCCGCTGGACGACGTACTGCGCGTGCTGACCGGTCAGCCTGCCAGCAAGCAGGTCTGGACGAATATCATCGTCAATTTCCGACTGCCACAAGCGCTCACGGCGATGCTTGCCGGGGCGGCGCTCGGAATCAGCGGGCTGCTCATGCAGACGTTGTTCCGTAACCCGCTGGCGGATCCGTTCGTCCTCGGCGTAAGTTCGGGCGCGAGTCTCGGCGTGGCGCTAATCGTGCTGACCCTCGGTTCGGTCACGACGACACTGCTGACCGGCTTGGGGCTGCTCGGCGATGTCGCGCTGGCGGGAGCAGCAAGCCTCGGCTCGGTGGCGGTCATGGTGATTGTGCTGATCGCGGCGCGGCGTGTCTCCAGCGGCGCGACACTGCTGATCGTCGGGCTGCTGTTCGGCTACCTGACGAGCGCGTTCGTCAGCGTGATGCTGTATTTCAGCATCCCGGAGCGGATTCAGGCATACATCAACTGGACGTTCGGCAGTTTCAGCGGCGTGACATGGGATCAACTGCTCGTCATCGTCCCACTGATCGCGGGCGGGCTGATTGCGGCGTTCCTGCTCAGCAAGTCGCTCAACGCGCTGCTGCTCGGCGACGATTACGCTTTGAGCATGGGCATCAACTTGCGCCGTGTCCGCAATGCCGTCATCCTGACGGCGGCAGTCCTCGCCGGGACGATCACGGCGTTCTGTGGTCCGATTGGCTTCATCGGGATCGCCGTGCCGCACGTGTGCCGCAGCCTGTTGAGCACCTCCGATCACCGCTCGTTGATCCCGTTCACCGTGCTGATCGGCGCGCTGGTCGCGCTGGTTGCATCGATCATCGCGGATGTTCCGGGCAGCAATCTCGTCCTGCCGCTTAACGCGGTCACAGCGCTCATCGGCGCACCCGCCGTGATCTGGGTGATTCTCAGCCGTCAGAGCGCAAAGGAGGCAAACGCATCATGACCGATTCACTGCTTCAGCTCAACGCGGTCAGCGCGGGGTATTCGCAGGGAGGCAAAAGCGCGCGCACGGTCGTCACGCCCTTCAGCGCGTCGATTGCGCCCGGCAGCCTGATCTGCCTGATCGGACCGAATGGCGCGGGTAAATCGACGCTGCTGCGTACTATCGCCGGAATGCAGAAACCGCTCGGCGGGCAGGTCTTGCTTCATGGGCGCGACATGCACCGGATGAATGCCCTCGAACGCGCCAAACTGGTGAGCATCGTCCTCACACAAAAGGCGGATGTCGGGCTGCTTACCGGCTACGAGCTGGTAGCGCTGGGACGGCATCCGCACACGGGCTGGATGGGTCAGCTTACGGAACACGATCACCGGGCGGTGCGCCGCTCAATCGCGCTGGTGGGCGCGGAACACTTGGCGGATCGTCAGTTCAACCGGCTGAGCGACGGCGAACGCCAGAAGATGATGATCGCGCGGGCGCTGGCGCAAGAGCCGGAACTGCTCATCCTCGACGAGCCGACCGCCTTCCTTGATCTGCCGCGCCGCGTCGAGTGCATGGCGCTGCTGAGCGATCTCGCGCGGCGCACAGGGCGAACGATCCTGCTCTCCTCGCATGACCTCGATCTGGCGCTGCGCTATGCCAGCCGTATCTGGCTGCTTGGCTACGGCGGACACGTTCGGGAAGGACTGCCGGAAGACCTCGTGCTGAATGGCGATTTTGAGGCAGCCTTCCAGAGCGCGAGTGTGTCGTTCGACATGCTGACGGGCGCGTTTCGCCCTTCGGCGCAGTGGATCGGGCGCGTCGTGCTGGAAGGTGACGGCGTTCAGCACATCTGGACGAAACGCGCGCTGGAGCGCGAAGGGTTCTCGGTTGCGTCGGAGCGAGTTTCGAACCTGCCAGTCATCCGCGTGGAGGCGACGCCGAAGCGCTGGCAGTTCATTCAGGGGGACGCCAGCACGTATTGCAATTCAATTGAGGAGTTGATGAACATCGTGCGGGCAGCTCAGCCGATCTAGGATGTGTCTGCAAACTCATTGTAGCCCTCATCCCCCATCCCCTTCT
>JACSRG010000029.1 GCA_014879865.1 Anaerolinea sp. | reverse complement strand
GAACGTCGCCGCGATCAGCGCCAGCAGCAGCGGCAGCGAGAAGTGGCGACTCCACCACGGACGCCCCTCGCGTTCTCTGGCGCGCATCCCGTGCATGACCATGAACAACAGCATCGACGCTTCCGCCAGCAAAATCATGCCGATCTGGTGGATGATCGTATAGTCGCTGATCGGCAGCACAATCCCCGTCTCAATCGCGCTGTTGTAACTGAGCGAGGCGAGCATTCCCATATGCGTGATGATGTGGGCGGAGGAGACGAGCAAGGCGGCGACAAAGACAATCAGGGCGAGGACATCCAGCGCCGACCACAGCGCGCCGAGTTCACGTTTGAACTGGTCGCGGGTGGGGCGCGTCCCGATGCGCGCCTTGACACGCTCAATCGCCTTGGCGCGCGCCTGATCGTACTGGTCGGTGGTGAGAGGCTTCAGAGTCGAGAGTACCGACATCGCTTCACACTCCTGACTTACGTGCTGCCCATACTATAACCTAATCCGGGCAATCCGTTGTAGGAGTTTTATTAAGTGACGTCGTAAAAATGCGTCAATAGGCTAATTGTGGGAATGTGACCGTGAACGTCGAGCCTTTACCCACTTCGCTCTGCACGCTGAACGTCCCGCCGAACTGCTTGACCAAACCCGTCACCGTTGCCATGCCCAAGCCCGTCCCGACGATGCCGGAAGCGTGCGCGTTCTCCGCGCGGAAGAACTCTTCGCCGATGCGCGCCAGCGCGTCCGGTGGGATGCCGATACCCGTGTCCTGTACGCTGAACGCAACGCCATCCGGTTCGGGACACAGAGTCACGTTGATCGCGCCACCCGCAGGCGTGTATTTGACCGCATTGCCGATCAAATTGCCCGCGATGCGCAGCACACCCTCTTCAGTCGCCATGATCGCCAGCGCCGGATCGGGACACGTACACGTCAGCGCGATCCGCTTTTCCGCCGCTTCGATGCGCGCATCGTCGATTACCACTGCGATCAACGGCTGCACGGTCACAGGCTTGAGCGTCACGGCGGCGCGGCTGGCTTGCAGTGCCAGCAGATCGTTGATCAGGCTCAACAGCGCGTCGAGCCGCCGCGACAGGCGGTTGAGCATGTCGGTTTGGGTCGCGGTGAGCGTCCCCGCCAAGCCGCCGAGCAGCACACGGATCAGGCTTTGCGCGGCGGTGACGGGCGAACGCAGTTCATGTGTCACCATATGGACGAACTGCTTGCGCTGTGCCTCCGATTCGTGCAGCGCGGTGTTCGCCTGCACGGTCTCGTCCAAGCTGGCAAGCAGGCGGCGCTCACGGTGTTGCAGCGCCGCACTAATCGCGCGGCTGATGACCGCCGTCCCGACCAGTGCCGCGCCGAAAAATGCGCCCTGCCAGAGCGCGCGGCGGAAATACTCGTTCATCGCACCGATTAGCGCATCCGGGAATTCATCAATCGGCTGGTAGGGCGCAGCAATTGGGAATATGCCCCAATACGCATCGAGCGCGACGAAGGCGATCACCGCGCCCACGTAGAGATACGGGGACTGTTCCGGCAGCAGGATCGCCACCACGACCACATGCACGAGGAAGAAGATCAGCGCCGGACTGTCGATACCGCCGGTCAAGTGGACGCAGATCGCCAAGCTGACCCAGTCGAGGATCACCTGCGCGACGATCAAACGTTTCGGATTTTCCACACGGCGGCTGGCGAAGATCAGCGCGCCGTTGTACGCGCCGATCCACACGCCAAGCAGCGTG
>JACSRG010000030.1 GCA_014879865.1 Anaerolinea sp. | reverse complement strand
TATCGCGCAGCAGCGTCTGGAACATGTCAACGGCAATCCCACGTCCCCGCTTATGAAAGCGGATCGCGTTCAGTTTGCCATACGGATGACGGATACCGGACGCACTCAATGATCGTGAAAATGCGCGTGTTCCGTCCGCTTGCTGTGTATATGCGAGAATGCTCTCTGGGGCTTCGACGAACAGGCGTTGCCCCTTCAGTTCCTCAAGCACATCGATGCTCTGGATTTCATCACCCGTTTGGATCGATTCGGGCAGCGGAATATAGTCGGTTATGCGCGCTTCCTCAGTGCGGATCAAGCGCAGTTGACCTTCGCGCAGCACCCACAAGTTGTGATCGCCGGTCAAAGTCGCTGAGCGTCCACATTGTGTTTGCAGGAAAAACATCGCTTTCGGCGTTGCGTGGCGAACGAATGACTTAATCGGATACAAGCCGACTTCCAGCGTCTGTGGATCAAACGCTTGGGCGAAATAGCGAACTTTTCCGTGCATCATATCGAGGATTTCAGTGTCCCCTTCAAGTTGCGTGTCTGACGCCCCATCAATAGCTCCGTCGATGAGATCACCTATCGGAAGCAGGCGTCCACGCCTGTGATCGCCGCGTTGTTCGACAACGTAAACAGGGTCGTCTTTGCCCAAGCTCTTGCCTGTACCCGTTGCACCAAGCAGCACTTGGTGATGCAAACCAGCGTTGATACCATCGACCAGTTCGGAAATCGCTTGGGGTTGATCGCCGGTCGGCTGGAACTCGGAGACTAGCTCAAATTGAGGCATATGGGGTTATCCTATCAGAACGCCAGTTCTTTTATTATACCCGATTGCGAGGCACTAGAGGTACTCTTTGCTATACTATATGCTAGATAGAACCTTATTTGTGAGAGGGCTGTTTTATGTCACACCAAGCCTTAGCAACGGTCACGCGCGGACTGCGCCGTGACACGCCGCCGATGCGCTTGTTCGAGAAAGCGAAAAAATTCGGCATCTGGAATCCGAGTGAGATTGACTTTACGCAGGACATCGCCGACTGGCAGCGCCTCAACGCGGACGAACGCGATGTGATTCTGCGGCTCACGTCGATGTTTCAGGCGGGTGAGGAAGCCGTCACGCTCGACCTGCTCCCGCTGATCATGACGGTCGCCCGCGAAGGACGCATCGAAGAAGAGATGTATTTGACGACCTTTTTATGGGAAGAAGCCAAGCATACCGACTTTTTCCGCCGCTTTCTCGACGAGGTCGCAGGACATCCCGGCGACTTGACGCATTACAAAACGCCGAGCTACACGAGCATCGTCTACGAAGCGCTGCCCGCCGCCCTCGACCGGCTGGTGACCGATCCCTCGGCGGAAGCGCAGGTGATCGCGTCGGTCACGTACAATATGATCGTCGAGGGCGTACTTGCCGAGACCGGCTATCACGCTTACCACGCGATGCTGGCACGCAACAATTTGATGCCCGGTCAGCTTCAGGGGATTACCTATCTCAAGCAGGATGAGTCGCGCCACATCGCCTATGGTATTTACCTCATCTCGCGCCTGATTGCCGAACATCCAGCCTTGTGGGATGTCGCCGAATCGACCATGAATACGCTGCTTGTTCCCGCACTCGGCGTGGTCGGTGACGTATTTGCCTGCTATGACCCCGTGCCGTTCGGTTTACAGATCGACGAGTTCATGAACTACGCTTCGATGCAGTTCGGCAAGCGCTTTGCCCGGCTGGAAGCGGCGCGCGGCGCGAC
>JACSRG010000463.1 GCA_014879865.1 Anaerolinea sp. | reverse complement strand
TTACTACCGCCGCAGGCTGAATGTGACATTCGAATATGCGTTCCGGTCACCGCAGGGGACGGAACTGCGTGGTAAGCGGACGGTGCAGCGCAACGATCTACGCGGTCAGGCGGTGCCGCAGCCGGGCACGCCGATCAAGGTGCTGTACGTCAACGATAGGCTGCACCGGATTCTGTAGGATAACTAGAACCTATTTCAAAAATCGCTGTTGTAGGGGCATGATAGTTCATGCCCCTACGGAATATCGGAATTTTGAAATGAGTTCTACTCTACGAACGGACGCGCAATGGGGCGTCCGTTTTATTTTAATTCGCGCTACAATCGACGGGCAGGAGACTCACATGGACGAATACGAAAAGCCCCTCGTTCTTGCCCAACCGTTCAACTGGGAATTTCTCACCGGGAAAGCGCGCCGCATTCGGGGCGCAACGTGGATCGACTGGCTGTGGGGCATCCCTGCCGTCATTCTCGCCATCGTGTTGATCGTAAGCGCCCTCAATGACAATCACCTTGCCGACGCACTCGCAGCAGACGGGATCGAAATCAACGCCGATATCATCGACAAGTACATGAGCAGTGATCGCAATCCTGATCCCTACATCACTTATCGCTACGTGGTCGATGGACGGACGTACCAACGCGACGAACGGATTCGGGACGAATACTACCGCCTGCGAGAAATCGGTGATCAGGTCACGGTACGCTATCTGCCGGATAGTCCGAGCGTGGCACGGCTGACCACACGCTATGCAGCACCTACCACGTCATTGCAGTGTTGGCTGCTGACGAGCATCACTTTGCTGATCGGCGCAGTGCTTTGGGTCGGCGGAAAAGAATATCTGAGCTTCCGCTGGTCAGCGCGCGGGCAGGTATGCGACGGGGTGCTGAATGGAGTACAAGTGTTCCGTTCCTCACGACAAGGGCGTGAGGTGAGATACACCTACGCTTTTCACACACCGAGCGGGAAGAAGATCGAAGGTGCGCGGCACGTGTTCCGCAATGACCCCGGTTTTCACGAGCCTCCGCTCGGCAGCCCGGTCAAAGTGCTGTACGTGGATGACGACACACACCGGATGCTTTGATCTGCCGAGGGTTGAAACCCCTACACCTCGACCTGCTGCGCGACTCCCGGCGTCAGCCACAGCAGGCGATCCGCCAAGCCCGCCGCCGTGAACGCCCTGCCGATCTCCGCCTGCGGCTCACGGAAATGCGCCCACCCCTCGTAATGCACCGGGATCACCGTGCGCGGTTGGAGCGCCTGCACCAGCTTGACTCCGCCCGCCGCGTTCATAGTGAACTGCGCCGGTCCCGTGATCGGGAAGCTCGCCTTGCCGAGATGCGTGATCGCCGTGCCGACTTTGAAGCGCTGCCCGACCTCCGCGATCCCCTTGAACCAGAGCGTGTCGCCGCTGATGTAAAGCGCGCCGTGCCGCTGCCCCGCCCATTCGAGCATGAATCCGGTCGTCGCGCCGGAGAGCAGGTGAATCCCCGGCGTGCCGTGCTGCGCGGGCGTCGCGGTGATGGTGATCGTCACGCCGTCCGCCGTGACCAGCGTCGCACGCTCCCACGTCCGCAGCCCTTCGGCAGTGCCGCCCAAGCGCCGCGCGCCAATCGGCGTGGTCAAGGTGCGGTCGGCGCTGCGCAGCAGTTCGCGTCCGGCGGTGTCGAGGTTGTCCTGATGCTGATCGTGACTGAGCAGCACCGCGTCGATGTGACCGACGGCTTCCGGCGGAACAGCCGGAGCGGTCAGCTTGCGCGAACCTGTCCCCCAACCGAAGGAGTAGCGTCCGCCCGCCGGATCGAACACGGGGTCGGTGAGGAAGCGCAGCGAACCGATATCGAGGATCAAGGTGGCAGCGCCGACGTGCGTGAGTCGAACATCCATAAGAGGTCGCTTTCTGTCTGCGAGTACGCCTTTCTATCGTAGCGCCAATTTCGCAACTTTGATCGCATCCCCCCGTATATGGTTTTAACAACAAGCAGTGCAAATGGGGGAAAGCACTATCGTGAATACCAGATCGAATAATCTCGGCGCGTACATTCTGATCGCCATCGGCATCATTTTCCTTGCCGCGCAGGTGTTCGACTTCGACATCGGGCGCATCTTCGACATCTCATGGCCCCTGTTCGTCATCATCCCCGGCGTGGTCTTCCTGTTCATCGCCGTCACGGGAGATGCGAAATCGGCGGGTTTTGCCATCCCCGGCGCAATCGTCACCGGCACGGGCTTGATCCTGTGGTTCCAAGAGACGTTCAACCGTTGGGAATCGTGGGCTTACGTGTGGACGCTCTACCCGGTTTTCCTCGGCGCAGCGCTGATGTTCATCGGGGCGCGGCAGAACCACGAGGTGCAGATCAAGCAGGGGCGCGGTTTCATCACCTTCGGCGTGATCGGCTTCCTGATCGCCGCCGCGTTCTTCGAACTGCTGATCTTCAATGAAAACGGTCAGATCGGGCGCTGGCTCGTGCCGGGGCTGTTGATCCTCGCGGGCGGCTACATGCTCTTCTTCCGGCGCGGCGGCGGTTATATCGGCGACAAGAGCAAGCGCGGGTAAGGTTTTGAATCAAAAAAGGACGGGGTTGCCCTCGTCCTTTTTGATTGCATCGAATGGGTGTGGATTACGTCAAGCGTGTATAGTACTCGACGATCAGTTGTTCGCGCACCGGCACGGGGATGTCCGTGCGTTCCGGCAGGTTGACCAGCGTCGCGCTGAAGGCGTTCTTGTTCACCAGCAGGTACGACAGGTTGTTGGCGACGCTTTCCATCGCTTCCAGCACATGCACGTTCTGGCGCATCGATTCTTTCACGCTGATGACCATGCCGGGGTTCACTTGGAACGAGGGCAGGTCAACGCGCTTGCCATCGACCAGAATGTGACCGTGCTTGACGATCTGGCGCGCTGCCCAGATGGTCGCGGCGAAACCCGCGCGATAGACGAGGTTGTCGAGGCGGCGTTCGAGCAAACGGAGCAGGTTTTCGCCCGTGTTGCCCTGCTGACGACGCGCGCGCAGGAAGTAGCGGCGCATCTGCGTCTCGCGGATGTTGAAAATGAATGCGAGCTTTTGCTTCTCGCTCAACTGCATTCCGTAGTCGCTGCGCCGACCCGAACGGAACTGCTTTTCTTTACCGTGATCGCCCGGCGGGAAGCCACGCTTTTCCACGATTTTCTGATACTTGGCGCGCGGGACCAAGACTTCCCCGAAACGCCGCTGTACTCTTGCTTTAGGTCCGTGATAAGACGCCATTAAAGTCCTCGGAAAAAACAGGCGTGCATCCACGCCCTTAGACGGAATTGTTCCGTATTGTAATGAATTCACGTGATAAAGCTAGGGTGAGTTGTAAGGGCGGGTCGGATATTAGGGTCTGTCTGAAACTCATTGTAGCCCTCATCCCCCGTCCCCTTCTCCCTCAAGGCGAAGGGGTGAAGTCCCTCTCCCTGAGGGAGAGGGATTTAGGGTGAGGGCAATTTGCAGACACATCCTAGACCCTTACGCCAGAGTTAGAAAACGAAAACTTTTGTCGCCCTAGCGAGGACGAAAGAGAACCTTTGGTATAATAAGGTTGCTCCGCAATCTCTAGACGACTCGTTCCCCAACTTCGCAAGTATTGCACTGTCTCGTAATTTGTGAGGATCTATGTCCACAATCTGTTTTGAGGCGACGCTGTTTGAAATCAATGGTTGGACTATTCTCAGACTCCCTGAGAGTGCTTCCGCCGAGCTTCCTTCAAGAGGGATGACGATGGTTTCAGGGACGTTCAACGGCGTTCCCTTTAAAGCCGTACTCGAACCCGATGGCAGATATGCGCCGGGGAAAGGATCGAGCCACTGGTTTAGACCTGACGCTAAGCTGCTGGCGGATGCTTCCGCTAAGGCAGGTGATACGGTCGCGGTTTCGCTTGAACCGACCACAGAGTGGATCGAACCGGAAGTGCCGGAAGACTTAAAAGAAGCGTTGGCGGCTTCCCCAAAAGCCGAAGCATTGTGGAACGACATTACCCCGCTTGCCCGTTGGGATTGGATTCGCTGGATTCGGGCTGTCAAAACGCCGGAGACGCGCCAGAAACATATCGAAGTGGCGCTGGATAAACTCAACAAAGGCACGAGACGCCCGTGCTGCTTTAATCGCAATCTCTGCAGCGAACCCTACGTCTCGCACAATTGGGCGCTCATCGAGCCACCTTCGATGAGCTGAAACCGGACGGTGTGTTTGAGGCTTTGTCCCACTTGTCAACTCTCTGAATCGTCTTGCGCCAATTCCAGCCCCAAGCCGTAGATCGAGCGCCGATCCCATCCCGTTTCGGCGGCAAGCGCTTTCGCCGCCAGCTTGAGCGGTTCGCCCGCGTCCAACCGCGCCCGGAGCGCCGCCCGCACCCGGTCTTCATCCCACGTTTCGACCACCACTGGCGGCGCGCCGCCCACGACGATCACGATCTCGCCGCGCGGCGGGGTCTGCTGATAATGCGCCGCGATCTCGCTCAACCGCCCGCGCTGGAATTCCTCGTGCAGCTTGGTGATCTCACGCGCCACGCACGCGGGACGGTCACCGAGCGCGGCTTGCAGCGCCGCCAGCGCCTCGACCAAGCGGTTCGGGCTTTCGTAGAGGATCAGCGTGCGCGGTTCGTCTGCCACCTGCGCCAGAAACTCGGCGCGCGCCTTGTCCTTCTTCGGCAAAAAGCCGAGGTAGACGAATCCGTCCGTCGGCAAGCCCGACGCGACGAGCGCGCACAGTGCCGCGTTCGCCCCCGGCAGCGGCTCGACACGGATTCCACGCGCCACCGCCTCGCGGATCAGTTCGTAGCCGGGGTCATTGATCCCCGGCGTCCCCGCGTCCGAGACCAGCGCCACATCCCCGGACGCCAGCGCCGCGAAGATCGCGTCGAGCTTGGTCAGTTTGTTGTGCTCGTGGTAACTGGTCAGCGGCGTGCTGATCTCGAAGTGCTTGAGCAGGAAGCGTGTCGTGCGCGTATCCTCGGCGGCGATCAGCGTCACCGACTTGAGGACGCGCAGCGCCCGCAGGGTGATGTCTTCGAGGTTGCCGATAGGCGTCGGGACAATATACAGGGTCATAGGATCATGGTCTGAATATTCGCATAGCAGCTATTCTAAGCAAAAAGGGTGATCGCGCATCGATCACCCTTCGCAATGGCAAACAAACCGCTCCGGCGCTCTAGCCGAGCGCGTCGTAGCCGGGACCGGTCGTGAAGAAGTCGTAGTTCGGCTGCTTGTCAACGGTCAGGTCAACGATGTCGCCTTCTTCGTGGGTCACCACTTCCTTGGTGTCAAACGGAATGCGCTGCTGTCCGGCGTTCGTCTTGTAGGCGGACGGGACTTCTTCTTCGATGAAAATGGCTTCGTAGGGGCATTCCGGGACGCACGCGCCGCAGTCAATGCAGGTTTCCGGGTCGATGAAGTACCAAGGCCATTCATTTTCCGGCTGACCGGGGACAATGCATTCGACCGGGCAAACTTCTGTACACGCGCCGTCGCGCAGACACAGGCTGGTGATAATGTGGGTCATTGAGATGTTCTCCTACTGATACACTGATAACGCAGTGTCGGAACTATACCGCCGATAATCCGCCGAATCTGTAACTTTTGTTGGATTTGAAAACTGATTTTAACGAGGTAGGGAGGCGGGATTTCGCAGCGACAAGAAAGGTTTAACCCAAGTTAAAAGTTAAAAGTTGAAAGTTGAAAGTAAAAGCAACTGCAAGCGGATTGATCGGGCGTTCGCCAAACTCAGTGAAGGCATCAAGGGTGTGGAACTGCGTCGTTCCTACACTTTCAACTTTCTACTTTCATCTGTTGACTTCCAGCACTCCGGGGATTTCGTTAGTGGCGGCGAGATGCTCCAAGCCTTCGCGATCCACGACGTAGACCATGCGCCCGACCTTCTTCAGCAGTCCCGCGCTCACCAGACTGCGCAGCGCCCGCCCGACGACTTCGCGCGTCGTCCCCAAGATCGACGCGAGGTCTTCCTGTGTCAGCGAGGATGGCGTTTCGGCGATCTGATCGCCGTACATGGTTTCGTGCAGGAACAGCTTGGCGAGGCGCGATGGGATCGTGCGAAAGGTCATGTCTTCGAGGCGTTCGAGGTATTCGCGGTTGACGTGCGCCAGTACGGCGACCGTCCGGTTGAGCAGCGCCGGATCGCTTGCCATCCACCCGCGCAGCGTTTCGTGCGAAATCACGCGGACTTCGACGGCGGTCACAGCCGCCGCGTTGAACGGATTTGCCCCGCCATCGACTGCCGCCACCTCGTTGAACATCGACGGCGGGCGCAGCAGGCTCAACGTGTGCAGGCGACCTTCCGCGTTCAGGCGGTAGAGGCGCACCAGCCCGTTGACGACCACGTGCAAGCCCGCGCACGATTCGCCCTCCGCGAAGATGTCGGCGTCTTTGCGGTAGCAGTGTTTGTGCGCGCCGCTTTCGACACGCGCCAGCGACTCCGCGTCCATGCCTGCGAACAAGGGGATCATCGCCCAGCTAAATGTTGGGGATGTCGTGAGGGGAGATTTGCGTCTTGTACTCATGAGTTTATTGGAACACAAAAGCGGCAGGGGATCAATTGATATTTAGCGGATGCTCACGCCGCGCTCCTACTCATTGTCGCCTGACAATTCTGTTTGGACTTCAGTCAGCAGCGCAGACAATTCGGCACTACTGATGTCCTCCCGCTCACTTTTCGGGTAAATCTCGATCAGGTAAATGAAGTTTTGCGTCTTCATATAGTAGATGACGCGGTAGCCGCCGCTCTTGCCGCGCTGCGCGTCCGTGCTCGGCAAACGTTCTTTGTACACCGTGTAACCTGTGCCCTGAATCTGGTCACCCGGAGTTTCACCTTGTTGGAGTTGTTCGACGAGCGGTTTTAAGTCGGTTTCGATGTGCCGGTATTTTTTCCTTAAGCGCTTGAACGTGCGTGCAAAATGGGGGGTAGCGACGACGCGAACCGGCGGCTTAGTCGTCATCGTCATCCCACAACGTATCGAGCGAAACGTATTCACCGCGCAGCGCTTCGCGCAGCCCCTGCTTGATCCCTGCGCGGATTTCAGCGGGGGTTGGATCAACCATATCCAACGCGATCAACGCTTTGAGATACGCATCAACACTATCAAAACCTTGCGCCAGCGCCCGCGTCTCAAGCTGATCACGTTCCTCGGAAGTCACTTGGATCACCACGTCAACCAAGTTCATCATTTGCTTACCTCCAGCATCACCTAAGCCATTATAAGGTGGATCGCGGATAGGCGGCTAGACCTACCCAACCCGCGTGCCCCCCGCTACAATGCGTGTATATCGGCGAAAGGCGAGACGTGATCACGCGGGTTCGCGGCGTCCTTCAGCATAAATTCATTCAGGATACGCTCGTACTGCAAGCGGGCAAGTTCGGCTTGGTCGGACTCAGCCTGCTGTCGTCGCTGCTCGTGTGGCGCATTATGGGCGCAGAAGCGTTCGGCGTGTTTAGTTGGGCGCAGACCTTCCTCAGCTTGTGGCTCACGCTCGACCTGACGGGAATCGGACCGAGCACCAACGTGCGCTTGGCGATGGCAATCGGCGCGAACGACGATCAGGAAATCCTCAACGTCATGGCATTCTACGCGCAGGTCACGCTGACATTCACCGTCGGCTTGACCGTGCTGATCGTGCTGCTCAGTCCCGCGCTGACCGGGGCACTCTACGGCAGCCGCCGCACCGGCGAACTCGCCGCGCTGCTGGCGTTCGGCTTGATCGCCGACGATTTCTACCTGCTCGTGATGACCGCCATGCAAGCACGCCGATCCATGAAGACCCTCGCGCTGATGCAGAACGCCAACCAGCTCGTGCTGACAACGAGCAACATCGCCGCCGTGTTGATCAGCCCGACACCCGAAGCGCTGGTGATCGGGCGGCTCGTCTACTCGTACTCGACATTGATCATGGCGCTGGTCGTGTATCACCGCCAGCGGACGCGCGGCGCGGTGCACTATCCACCGCTGACCGCCGTCATCCGCCGCGCCCGCACACTCCCGCCGCGCACCTACTGGGGATTCGGCGTCGCCAACGCGGTCGATAAGAACATCACCAACTTGTTTTTGCAGCTTCCCATGCAAATCGTCGGGGTGATCGGCGGCGCGAGCGCGGTCGGGTACATCAGCCTAGCCATGAGCGGGATCACGCAGGCAAGCGTGCTGTCGTCTGCCGTATTCGACAACATGCAGGCGGTCGTGCCGCAGGCAGTCGGGCGCGGTGACTTTGTGGGGCTGCGGCGCAACTTTCTGCGTGTGCTGCTCCTGTTGATCGCCGCCTCGCTGCTCTTTTACGGCGTGCTGGCGGTCGTCGCCCCGCTGGTGATTCCGCCGCTGCTCGGCGACGAGTGGATTCCCGCCATCCCGCCGCTGATCGTGCTGTGCCTCTTCGGGGTGATCACCGGTTTCGGCGGTATTTTCAGCGCGCTCTACCGGGCACTGAATCTCGTCTGGCGCGTCGCGGCGATGAAGGTACTGACTCTAGTGATCAGCCTGCCGGTGGGAACGCTGCTCCTGCTGGGTTCGGTCAACCGGACGCCGGATGATCCGGCGGGAGATGCAGCAGTCGGCGGCGCGCTGATCATCGTCCTCGTCTACGCGCTGTCTATCGGACTGACCGCGCTGATAACCCTGCCTGTCCTCAATCGCAAAGCCAACGAACTGCCTTCAGCAGAAACGGGAAAGTGATCCCATGTGTGGTATTTTCGGTCAGCTTCATCCAGAGTACGCCGACCCCTCGCTGATCGACCGCATGGCGCGCAAGCTGGCGCATCGCGGACCCGATGGCTACGGCATTCATCACGCCGGACGACTGGCGTTCGGCGCGGGACGGTTGGCAATCATCGACTTGAGCGCGCCCGCCGGGGTGATCTTCAACGAGGACTGCTCGGTCGGCGTGGTCTTCAACGGCGAAATCTACAACCACCAGAGCTTGCGCGCGGAGCTGCAAGCGCTCGGACACGTCTTCCGCACGCGCACCGACACCGAAGTGATCGTACACGGCTATGAAGCGTGGGGCGTCGGCGTGCTGGAACGCTTGCGCGGGATGTTCGCCATCGGCATCTGGGATCAGCCGAACGAGCGACTGCTGCTGGCGCGGGATCGCTGCGGCGAGAAGCCGCTCTACTACACACGCTTGCCCGGCGGCGATCTGCTGTTCGCCTCCGAAGCCAAAGCCCTGTTCGAGCATCCCGGCGTCCCGCGCGCGGTGAATCATGCAGCGCTCCCCGCCTATTTGACGCTCGGCTACGTCCCCCCGCCGGTGACGCTGTTCGCCGGGATCGACAAGCTCGTCCCCGGCAGCTACTTGATCAGCGAACGCGACGCAGTACGCACCGGACTCTACTGGCAGCCCGTCATGGATGCGTCTAACGCGCCGCCGTACACCGAGGCGGTCAAGCTGCTGCGCGCCAAGCTGATCGAGACGGTCGAAGCGCAGATGATGAGCGATGTCCCGATTGGCGCGTTCCTCAGCGGCGGCGTGGACTCGTCGGCGGTGGTAGCCGTTATGGCGCAGGCGACGACTCAGCCGGTGCAGACGTTCACCGTCGGCTACGAGGCGGACGCAGGCAGCGCTTACGACAAGAAGTTCAATCAGGATGTCGAGTATGCGGCGGAAGTAGCGCGGATGCTCAAAACCGAACATCACGTCATCCGCATGAAGGCGAACGACGGCGGCGTGCTGGCGAGTCTCGTCACGCGCCTGATCTACATGCTCGACGAGCCGATCACCGACGCCACGATCATCCTCACGGCGTATGTGGCGGCGCTGGCGCGCATCCATCACATCCCCGTGCTGTTGAGCGGTGACGGCGGCGACGAAATCTTCGGCGGATACCAGCACTACGCGGCAGATCACCTGTTGAGCCGCTACATGGCGATCCCGTCCCTGCTGCGTTCCAGCGTGATCACCCCGCTGTTGGAGCGTTTGCCCGGTCAGCGCTTCGACGGGGCGCGCAAACTGGCGCGCAAATCACGTCAGACCGACCCGGCGGCGCGCTACCTCGAATGGCTGGCGTGGATCAAGCCGGAGCGACACGGTGCGCTGTTGAGTCAGCCGGGAGACAGTTTCGGCGCGGTGGCGGATGTGCTGCGTCCGGTGCTGGCACAGCCGCACACGGATCAGTTCACGGATCGAGTCGCCTACGCGGACTTGCGTCTGCGTCTGCCGGAGTACTGGAACTGCCGCGTGGACAAAATGTGCATGACCATGAGCATCGAGTCACGCGCGCCGCTGCAAGATTACCAGCTGGCAGAGTTCGCGCTCGCGCTGCCGCTGAGCTACAAGCTGCGTGGTGGTGAGTTTAAGGCGGTGTTCAAGGATGCGATCCGCGACCTTGTGCCGTCCAGCGTGCTGACGCGCCACAAGTGGGGCTTCAACCCGCCGACCTCACGCTGGATGCGCGGCTTGCTGCGTCCGCTGGTGGAGCAGACGCTCACGCGGGAGCGGGTCGAAGCGGCGGGCGTCTACCGCTACGAGACGATCCAGCGCATGATCCACGATCACATCGTCGCGGAGAAGTACGAGATGCACGGGCTGTGGCAGGCGTTGATCTTCCACCTGTGGCACGCGCAGTACATCGACGGGA
>JACSRG010000031.1 GCA_014879865.1 Anaerolinea sp. | reverse complement strand
GCTTCCTTCCGCGCCATTGATGCGGTGGTGAAAGCGCCCAACACGCTGATCGAGTACAGCGTCCACAGCGTCACCGAAGGCATCGACGCGCTCGGCGAAGTGACCGTGCGTATCTCTACGCTCGACGGCGAGCGTTCGTTCGGCGGTTACGGCGCGGACAGCGACATTGTGGTTGCCAGCGTCAAAGCGTATCTGGCGGCGCTCAACCAGATGATCGCGGCGCTCGGACTTGGCAAGGTCGCGCCGGAAGGCGAAGCCGCGACGGTCGCCATTGGAGACTGATCTTTGAAGACGATTGGTTTGATCGGCGGGCTGTCGTGGGAGTCGTCCGCCGAGTACTACCGCATGATCAACGAAGCGGTCAAAGCGCGGCTCGGCGGGCTGCACTCGGCGCAGTCGCTCATGTTCTCGTTCGACTTTCATGAGATCGAACGTTTGCAGCACGCCGGGGATTGGGCTGGCGCGACCGACCGCATGATCGACGCGGCGCAGCGGCTTGAGCGCGGCGGCGCAGACATGATCGTGATCTGCTCGAACACGATGCACCGCATGGCGGCAGCGGTTCAAGCGGCGATCAACGTGCCGCTGCTGCACATCGCCGACCCGACCGCCGAGCGCATCAGGGCGGCAGGACTGAAGCGGATCGGGCTGCTCGGTACGATCTACACGATGGAGCACGAGTTCTATCGCGGGCGGCTGACCGGCATTCATGGCTTGGACGTGATCACGCCGAACGCGGAAGATCGCCAGATCGTGAATCGCATCATCTACGATGAGCTGGTTCTGGGGGTGATCAAGCCGGAAGCGAAAGCTGAATATGTGCGCGTAGTCAGTAACTTGGTCGCGGATGGAGCGCAGGGCGTGATTTTCGGCTGCACCGAGATCGGCTTGCTGATCACGCAGGCGGATGTCCCCGTCCCGGCGTTCGACACGACGGAAATCCACGCGCTGGCAGCCGTCGAAATGGCATTGTTCCAAGAGGGCATGATATATCATGCCCCTACCAACACATAGACAAGAACGAGGAAAGCACACGTGGCAAAGACGCTGTTTGAGAAAGTATGGGAGAGTCACCTTGTCCGTCCCCAGACGGACGACCTTCCCGCTGTATTGTATATCGACCTGCACCTCGTCCATGAGGTGACCTCTCCGCAGGCGTTCACCGAACTGCGCCAGCGAGGACTGAAAGTCCGCCGCCCGGATCGCACACTGGCGACGATGGATCACAGCACGCCGACCACGCCGCGCAACGCCGATGGGATCATCCCCGTGCTGGACATGCAAGCGGCGGCACAGTTGGACGTGATGCGCAAGAACTGTGCCGATTTCGGCATCCAACTGTATGACCTCGGCACGCGCAATCAGGGTATCGTGCATGTGATCGGTCCCGAACAGGGCTTCACACAGCCGGGTATGACGATTGTCTGCGGTGACAGCCACACCAGCACGCACGGCGCGTTCGGGGCGCTGGCGTTCGGCATTGGCACGAGCGAAGTCGGGCATGTGCTGGCGACGCAAACGCTGCTGCAAAACAAGCCCAAGACGATGGCTGTCCGCGTCGAAGGGCGGCTGGAAGACGGCGTGACCGCGAAAGACATCATTCTGGCGATCATCGCCAAGAACGGCGTCGGCGGTGGGACGGGCTACGTCTTCGAATACATGGGCGAGGCAATCCGCGCGCTTTCGATGGAAGGGCGCATGACGATTTGCAATATGTCGATTGAAGGCGGCGCGCGCGC
>JACSRG010000935.1 GCA_014879865.1 Anaerolinea sp. | reverse complement strand
CACCCAGATAGCGCGAACGCGCGTCGGCGTCCAGCATCGAATACAGCAGTTCTTCGTTCTTCGCCGCCGAAGCGCCGATCACCTTGCCATCCTCAAACTTGAGTTCGATGCCTTCAACTGCCCGCCCCTGCACAATCGACGGGAAGCTGGCGCGGTAGAACCCGTTGACCGATTCTTCGACGGGACCCGTGAAAATTTCGCCATCGGGCATGTTGCGTTCGCCGCACGCGTTGATGAATACGCGCCCATCAATCGACAGTTCAAGGTCGATGTTTGGTCCTTGCAGCTTGACGTGCTTCTTGCCCTTGAGCCAATCGATCTTTTTCTGCTGCATCGCGCCGAGCTTCTTCCATTCGGCGACCGGATCAGGCTGATCGGCGAAGGTCGCACGGAAGACGAAATTCTCATACTCTTCGAGGCTCATCCCGGCTTCCTGCGCCGAACCTTCGGTGGGGTAGAGCGTGCCAACCCATTTGAACTCGCCGTCGGCGGCGCGGCGCATGCGCGTTTCGACGAACGGGCGCTTGCTGGTGGTGTTCTTCTGGATGCGCTTGGCATCGACGGTAGTCATGGCGCGCGTGTTGGGGAGCGCGCCGCAGCGGATGTAGACATCCGCTTGATCGTAGTACAGGGCTTGCGCCGGGTCTTGCCATTCCATTTGCGCATCGGTGGCTTCGCGGATGAAATTGCGCGTGAGATACTCGTCGGTCAGCATGAGCGACGGGTTGCCGCCCGCGCGCAGGACGTGCATGTAAACCGAGCGGATCAACGGCAGCGCGCTGACATCGCCGAGGATGCCTACCCACTGACCGGGTTGGACATCAGTCGAGTAGTTGACCAGCACATCTGCCAGTTTATCAATACGGGGATCGTTCATGAGAACCTCAAATAGTTGAAAGATAAAAGTCAAAAGTAGAAAGCGAAGGATACTTTCAGCTTTCTACTTTTCAACTGTGCTTACTGGTTTGCCAAAGTGCGCGCCACGTCGAGCGCCGCGTCAAATGCGACCTCTTGCCCGATGATCGGGACGTATTCGGCATAGCGCACGATGTCGTTCTGATCGACCACGAACAGCGCGCGCTGGCAAATGCGCAAGTCAGACACGTGCACGCCGTAGGCGTCGGAGAAATTCATATCTTTGTGATCGGAGAGGGTGACGACGCGTTCGATCCCTTCCGCCCCGCACCAGCGCCGCTGCGCATAGGGGAGGTCGGCGCTGATTGTCAGGATCACGATATGGTCGCCGAGACTGCTGGCTTCTTCGTTGAAGCGGCGCGTTTGCGCGGCGCATACCCGTGTATCCAGCGACGGGACAATGCTCAGGATTTTGACCTTGCCCGCGTAATCGGTCAGTGTCTTGCTTTGCCAGTTGTTGGTCGTCAGGCGAAAGTCAGGGGCGGGATCGCCTACGTTCAGCGTGTCGTTGTGTACTGCGAATTCGGTATCGCCAATATACATGCCACTGCGTGCCATAGGTTCAGCGTCTCCTCTAAGCGTGTCGATCATTCAAGAAATTCCAAATGCAGATTTTACCGCATCCATTCGCCGTAGCGCCACACGCCCCCGACCATCGTCCCGCACACATTCACGTCGAGCAGTTCATCGCCGGGAATGGCGTACAGATCACGATCCACGACCGTGAGATCGGCAAGATAGCCGGGGGCGATTTTGCCGAGGCGATCTTCCATCCCTGCCGCATATGCCGCACCCATCGTGTAGCCCTTGATCGCTTCGTCGATGCTGATGCGCGCCTCAGGATACCAGCCATCAACGCCGGGCGTGCCATCAGTGCGGCGGCGCGTCACGGCAGCATGAATGCCGCGCAGCGATCCGAATACATCGCACGGCGAGTCCGAACCGAAGCAGACCGTCACACCGCGATCCAACTGCGCGCGCGGGTTGTACGCCAGCTTGCAGCGTTCGTCGCCCCACACGGCATCGGCAATCGGGTAATCGGACGTGGCGTGGATCGGCTGCATCGACGCAATAATATCCAGTTCGGCGAGACGGTTCACATCCATCGGGTGAATAACCTGCACATGCTCGATCCGGTGGCGACGCTTGTCGCGGGGAATACGGCGCGCCGTTTCTTCAGCGCGTACCTGTTCCATTACGTCGAGTACGTCATGCACGGCGCGATCCCCGATAGCGTGGACAGTCGAGGCGAAGCCATTGGCGCTGGCACGGCTGATGAGTTCGAGCATTTCCTCTTTGCCGACGACGACGATCCCGGTATTGTCCGGTTCGCCGATATACGGCTCGAACATGTAGGCGGAGTGCGCGCCAATTGCGCCATCGGCGAAGATTTTCAGGTTGCCAAGCCGCAGCCAATCATCGCCGAAACCCGTGCGCAAGCCCATATGCAGCAGCGAGTCGATAAAGCCCTTGTTGATCTGCTTGAGTACGCGCAGACCGAGGTCGCCGCGTTCGCGCATGATTTGCAGCGCGTTCAGACAATCCTGATTGTCGAAGTCGTGAATACCTGTCACGCCGAGCGCGTGCGCCATACCCTGTGCCTTGCGCATCTGGTCGGCGGTTTGCTCTGGCGTTGGCACGGGGATCAAGCCTTCGACCAGCAGCATGGCGTTCCACTCGATCAAGATGCCGGTTGGACTGCCGGAGGCATCGCGCTGGATTTCGGCTTCAACGACATCGGGCGTATGCGCGTCGATGTTTGCCATGCGCAGGGCGACGGAATTCACCCACGCGGCGTGACCGCTGCGTGAACGCAAAAACACCGGGCGATCCGGGATGAGCGCGTCGAGTTCGGCGGCGGTCGGGAAGCGATGTTCTGCCCACGTATCCTGCGACCAGCCATAGCCGCGAATCCACTCACCGGCGGGGACAGCGGCGGCATGAGCGGCAACCCGTTCGACTGCTTCGCGGATGTTCCGTGTGCCGTACAAATCGACTTGATGCAGTGATTCGCTTGTCCACTTCCAATGCACATGTGCATCGGTCAGACCGGGCATGATCACCGCGCCGTGCATGTCGTGTTTGCGTGTACCGGGGCTGGCTAAGGGGAGGATTTCGGCGTTCGAGCCAAGCGCAGCGATTTTGCCGTCACGGATTGCCAGCGCTGTCACCCGTGCGTGCCGTTCGTCCAACGTGATCACGTTGGCATTGTAGAGAATCGTATCGATCATCGGTTTTCCCCCTAGACTACGCCGAGGCGAGTGCCGCCTGTACTTCTGCCGGCGTGGGCGTGCCGTCGATGCCGAAGCGCGTCACACAGATCGCGCCAAGCTGCGCCGCCACTTGAATCGCCTTGTGCATATCGTAGTTTAAGGCGGGTAAACTCGCCAGCAGCGAGGCGGCGAAGACATCGCCCGCGCCCGTCGGGTTGACCAATTCGACGCGCGGAGTCGTATACGTCGTCGGCTGACCGTTCCGGTAGTACGTGCCGCCGTTTTCGGCGCGGGTGACGAGCAAATGCTCGACCGTCGCGGCGAAGGCGGCTTCCATGTCCGGCGATTCGACGATGTCTTCTTCGCTAAACACGGTCATGTTGATCGACTTCAGCACGTCGGCGTCATGCCAGCGGCGGAAGTGCACGCGCCCGTCGTCACCCCATTGGCGCAGCCAGCCCTGTAAGGTGAGCAGGGTCATCGACCGGGGGAAGCGGTGCGCTACCGGCGGATCGATTTCGCCCGCAATCGGAGCGAGATGCACGAGCGGCGCAGTCAACCAGTCCGCCGGGACATCTTCGGCGCGGATCGGCGCGGCGACCCCGCGCACGTACTGAATGCGACCTTCCGGCGTGTAGATATTCTCGTAGGTTGTGGTTTGCGCCGCCGGGATCGAGCGGATCTCGGCATAGGGGCGCAAACCATCGAGCAGTGGTTCGTCAGCGGTCGCGCTGGTTAGCAAGCCGACGCGCAGTCCGAACGCGGCTGCCGTGCGCGCGGCATACGAAACAGTACCCCCGGCGATACGTCCTCCGGGGGTCAGGTCAGCAGTCATATGTCCGATGAGCAGGTAATCAATCATGCGAGCGAACTCGGCACGATGGTCACTTTGCGTGTCACGCCTTCACCGATGCTTTTGGTCACGACATCCTGCCGTCCACGCAGCGCCAAGTGGATGATCCGGCGTTCGTGCGGGGGCATGGGTTCGAGTGGGATCACGCGATTCGTCCGCACCGATTCGTCCGCCATGCGCAGTGCCAGCGCGTGCAGCGATGCCGCGCGGCGGGCTTTGTAGCCCTCCACATCGACGATGATTTCGGAGCGGCGCTGAAGTTCGCGGCTGGTGATCAAGCGGGTGATGTACTGGAGCGCCGCCAGCGTTTCGCCGCGCCGCCCGACCAAGCGATTCAGATTGCCGCCGACGATGTCCAGCACCCAAGGCGTGGTCTCGCCTTGATCGCCCGCATCGGCGCGGCGCACGATCACCTGACCGCGCACATCCATGTGTGTCAGCAGTTCGTTGAGCACGACGCGCCCAATCGATGCTTCGTCGTCCAACTCCGCTTCGGGAACTTCATCGCCATGCGCCAGCACGGGAATATCTTCGTCGTCCACGTCGAGCATGTAATCGGGGAGTTCCGTCGATGGGGCTTTCGGCGGGCGGTTGCTTGACCGCTCCCGGCGTTCGCCGCTTGATCGGCGTTCGCGTCGTTCGCTCCCAGCGTGCTCCTCACTTCGGCGTTCAGGACGTTCGCGGCGTGCTTCGCGCGGCGGTCGTTCCGGCGGAGGCTCCGGCATGGGCGGTGGCTGCGGGATGATCAGCGGCTCGTCGGCGGGCGGAGGCGGTATGTAGACAGGCGCTGCGCTCGGAACGTTCATAACCTGTAAGCGGACACGCGCCAGCCGCCCCGGCAGCCCGAACATGCTTTCGCTCGGCTCTTCAAGGACTTCGACAATGACCTGACTCGGTTCGACCTTTAGTTCCGCTAGCCCTTTGGCGATTGCCTGTTCGATGCTTTCGCCAGTTGTTTCGATTGATAATGGTGAACTCATTTTCGAGTCCTTAACTGGATGGAATCATACTCAAACAAAAACCGTTATCGAATAGAACCTATCATGAGGGGCATGGTCTGGTGGATAGTGATCCCGCCATGCCCCACGTTTCTAATGATAGGATGGTTCGTAATTACTTGCTGCGATTCGTCGGTGATTTCGACGTCGTCTTGCTCTTGCCGTTCTCGCTGCTCGCCGGTCGATTGAGCGATCTGGTCGGCGTTTTCGCCGATGCTTTGCTCACCCGTGCCTCGACGACAGGTGTCGGATTCGGGTCGGCTTTACCGGTCAGATAACTGACTTTGGCTTGACCCGTGATGAAACCTTGCGCAATCATGGCGACGTTGGTGGCGATGATGTAGATCGACACGCCAATCGAGAAAGACAGCCCGAAGAACACATACATCAGCGGCATGACGGTCGTCATCGACTGCGAGGTCGCCTGCGCCGCGCTCGGTTGTTCGCCGGGGGCGGGCTTGGGCTGCGGCGGCATGGACAGCTTCATTTGCAGCCACGTGGTGACGACGATCAAGCCGATCAGTACGAAGCCAATCGGCGACGCGCTGATATTCGGCGGCTGCGCCAAGTTCATGCCCAACCATGTCGCGTTGAGCGGAATCACGCCGTCCAACCCCGGTACGAGCAGACGCCCGGACAGATCGAGCAGGTGGGTGGGCGATGCGGCGAGCGCGAACTGGATCGCCCCATACAGGGCGAAGAAGATCGGCATCTGGATCAACAGGGGCAAACAGCCGCCCAGCGGGTTGATCCCGTACTGGCGGTAGAGCGCCATTTGTTCCTGCGCCAATTTCTCACGGTCGTTCTTGTACTTCTCTTGCAGCGCCTTCAATTCGGGCTGAAGCTGCTGCATCGCTCGCGATGAACGGAGCGACTGCGCGGTCAGCGGATAGAGCAGCAGGCGGGTGATGATCGTGAAGACGATGATCGCCAGCACCATGTCTTGGTTCAGAACCGAATAGAGGAACGTCAACAGCGTGACGAACACATTTACGATAATATCCATTTCACGCCCTCAGCTAACGCGCATAACGCCAGCGCAGTTCACCCTGACTCAAAGTGTAGGCGAACAGCAGCTTGTCGTTTGCCATCGTGCTTACAATCACTAACGGTTCTGAGATGTTCAGCGTTTCGCTCGGTTCGACGAGCAGCAGATCGCCAAGAATTTCGGCTTCGGTATTCCGGCTGAAAATGGTCTCGCCGGTTTCGCGGCTCAACCAGTACACACTGTGATCGCGTGAACCGACCACCACCATATCCTCGGTGACAATCGGCGTGGCGCGGATGACGCGACTCGCCACCTGACGACTCCACACGGAGGTAAAACCGGCGTCGTCGAGCGCCAGCGCGTAGACCCAACCGGCGGCGTCGCCGATATACAGCGTGTCGTCTACAATGGCGGGCGCGCCCCAGATCCACTCGTTGGTGGGGAACTCCGCCGTGATCTGTCCGTCCAGCGAAACCCGGAAGACTTTGCGGGCGAATGAGCCGACATACAGGCTGCCGTCATACAATACGGGGGTTTCGGCAACTGCGCCGCCCAGATCGACGCGCCAGATTTCGTCACCCGTCTCGGCGTTCAGCGCATACAGGAAGTGATCCATGCTGCTGACATACAGCGTGCCATCGACCAGCAGGGGAGACGCCCACACGCCGCGCGCAGTGTCAAAACGCCAGACATTGACGCCAAGATCGTCGAGGTTCATGGCGATCACGTCTTCTTCGATCAACCCGATATACAGGCGCTCACCGTCCGTCACCGGATCGGCTGCCATATGCCCGCCAACATTGATGCCGGTCTCGGATGCGACTCGCGCCGCCGCTAGGTCGATCTCGAATAAGCGCTGGTCATACGACGCCGCCAGCAGCGAATCTTCGTTGATGAGCAGCGGACTGCTGTAGAACCGGGTTTGCGTCGTGGTCACGGACACCGTCCATGGACGCGGGTTCCCCTGATCATCGACGCGTGTCCTGCCTTCACCGTCACGCAGTTCGGACAGCGAACCATCTACCGGATCGATCATGACGATCCGATCATGGAAGGAAAACATGATTTGGTCGCCCATCAGGCTCAAATGACCCCAATTCGGGTCGGCGGGGAGCGGGACACAACCGGTCGCCAGAATGATCAGCAGCAAGGCGGCGGCGATCCCATAACGTCTAAAAAGCCGAACGATCTTCAACCAAGGACTCCTCAATTAGGGAACGGGATCATAACCGCCGGGGTGGAAGGGGTGACAGCGAGAGATACGCTTGACGCCCATCCAACCGCCTTTGAACACACCGTACTTCTCAATTGCCTGATACGTGTAAACGGAACAGGTCGGCTCGAAACGGCAGGAAGATGGCAGGACAGGGGAGATGAATCGCTTGTAAAACCGGATCAGCGCCAGTACCACCGCTTTCACGATGTTGTCAACCCTCTTTGATCAAACTTGCCCGACGGAATAACTCAACTACTGTACGCTGAATCTCAGCAAAAGGTTGCCCAATGATGGGTTTGCGGGCAATCATGACGATATCATATCCGGGGTGCAGTTGGGGATGCAGCAGGCGGGTCGCTTCACGCAGCAGTCGCCGCGTGCGGTTGCGGGTCACCGCCTTGCCTAATCCCTTTGAGACAATGAAACCGTAGCGGTTGTCTTGCAGGTCATTGCGCGTCAAGCTCAGCATCAGGGTGCGATGCTGATAGGTGCGCCCGACACGGCGCAGATGCTCAAAGTCTTCACTTCGGCGAAGACGAAAACGCCGCTGCATCCGGCTAACTTTCGGCTAGTTAGCGCGCGTTCCAATTGATCTTCTTAACATGCACCGGCGTGACCGTCAGTTGATGACGACCCTTCAGACGGCGGCGCTTCAAGACTTCGCGCCCCGTGCTGGTTGCCATGCGCGCGCGGAAACCGTGGACACGTTGACGGCGGCGAATTTTGGGCTGGTAAGTACGCTTGGTTGACATTCCTATTGATCCTACTTCAACAAATCGGGTCGATGGACAGGCGATAAGTATAATCGAGAGGGTAGGGGTGGTCAACCCAACGCTTGCAAACGCGCTTTCGTCTCCGCTATAATGAATATGGTTTTTAACTTTTTTCAAACAAACCGGATCAGCGTTTATCGTATCCCCCACGAGTTTCCCGGAGCAAAATCCTATGCGCCAATGGGCAGACGACATTTCCGTCACCGATGACGATATCGAGTATTTGACTGGTTTACTGCTCGAACGGGAAATCCCTCTCACGATTGACGAATTGGCGCACGCGCTCGTCGCGTATCGCCTTGAGCAGGAAGCCGCCGAGCAGCGTGAACGGTTCAAAGACACGCGTGTGTACAACCCGGCACAGACTTACGAAGTCGGTCAAAAGGTGTATTTCCCGGCGCTCGAATATCGCGTCGGCACAGTCAAGGCGGTTCGTCCCGGCGACAATGCCGAATACGGCGACTTCGCAGTCATTGCCGTCGAGTTCGAAGAGGACGCCGCGCAAGAATTCGCTACGTCGCTGACGAGCTATCACAAGCTGAGCGATCTGCTTGAGGTGGACAGCGCACCCCTGCTCGATGGCAGCGCCGACGAACTTTACGCCGATAACCGCGCGATCATCGTCCCCAAGCTGGAAGCGCGGCTGCGTGAAGACAGCGATCTCGTCAGCGTGGCGGGCAAATGGTTCTCGCGCGGGTTAATGCTCGACGTCAACGAGGGGCATCTCAATCTTGCTGAAGCCGTGCTGTATACGGTCGAAGGCGGACCGATGTCGGCGGAGAAGATCGCCGCAGAGATCGGCGGGGTCAGCGATACCGCGCCGTTCGATTTGCAGGTCTTCTGTTTGAACGACGCGCTGAATCAGGACAAACGCTTCGATGAAGTCGGTCCGATTGACAGCGTATTGTGGTATCTCCGTTCGTTTGAACCCGCCGAAGTGCTTAACCCCCCGAATGTCCTGAAATACAACGAAATTGACTACGATCCGACCCTCTTGACGACCGAGCAGGTCGCGCTGGAGTCGGAGATTGACGACGAATGGTCGCCGGAAGCGGAAAGCCCGATCCTCGGCGACGAGGTGACACTGACGCTCAATTATGCGCATTGGCGCGCCGGGACGCTGCCGCTCAACACCAAGATGCGGCATATCTTCCCGACAGCGCGGCGCACGCAGCGCATCGCTGTGACGCTGGTCGATGGGCAGGACGGCGAATCATATGCCGGGTGGGTCGTGCGCCCGGAACGCTTCGTCTATGGGCTGGAGACGTTCTATCGCAAGCACAAGCTCCCGATTGGCGCGTATGTCATCGTGCGGCGTGTCGGCGACAAAATCGAAGTGGATTTTCGCGCGCATCGTCCCCATACCGAATGGGTGCGTGTGGTCGAAAACAAGAACAACCAGATCACCTTCGAGGAAGAGCGGCGGGCTATCGGCGCGGAATACGACGATCTGATGATCTTGTGGGCGGATGAGCCAACCGTTGCCGATTCTAGCTACAACGGCAAGCGTCCGCTGACTCAAGTACTGCGCACAGTGGCAGCCGAACTCACCCGATCATCACCGCAAGGCACGGTTCACGCCAAGACATTGTACAGTGCCGCGAATGTACTGCGTCGTTGTTCGCCGGGGGCGGTTTTCGCGACGCTCATTGGCGATCCGGAGTTTCAATATGTCGGGAATCACTATTGGCGCTTTGGCGCGTAATCACGGAGCGCAAACATGCAGTCAGTTAAACCGAGTTTACTGGTCAAACCGACCCTCGATACCCGCTACCACATTGATTATTCGTGGTGGGAACGAAGTGATGAAGACCTCCGCACCTATTTGCTCAGCCATTTGTCGCCGGAGCAGCGCGAACGATTGAATCAAAGCGCCGAAAGCCGCCAAGTCGATTACATCGACCCGGACACGGGCATCGTCACCAAGCTCGACGAACTCCAGTTGGCGATCCGGGCGGCATCCAATGAACCCGACTTCATCAACCCGCACACGTCGGTCGTAGACAGTATCTTCCGCGTGTTTCTGGCAAATGGCAACAAGCCCCTGAATAGTAAGCAAATTTCCGAATACATCGGGCGTCCGGCATCGCTCGTCCTCAAAACCTTGAGCGGCGGGCGAATCTACAAAGGCATTCGCCCTACTGAATAGGAGATTCAACCCATGGGACGTGTGATCAACCCCGACAGCAATGGGAAACAGCGTAACCAGTTACTGCGCACTATCGCCGAAGTGCTGCGCCGCTTGGGGCAGAAGCCGGAGATGGACGACGAAGGGAAAGATATGGTGGCGCTGCTGGTCTTCTCGCTGCGCGAGATTGATCAGGGGATTGAGGAATCCGCGCAGGCGTGGGAAAAGCGCGACTACTGGATGAAAGCCGACGAACTGCGCCAGCGCTGGTCGTGGGCGGGGCGCATGGCGGATCAACTGCAAGCGGTTGTCTTTCGCGATGCGTGGGCAGAACTCCCGCCGCTGATGATCAAATTGTTCCCCTACGTCAGCGATATCAACGTGAGCAAGATGACGCGCAAAGAAGACCTGTGGATGGGAGCCTATACCCGCCTGATCCGCGAAAAGCCACCGGCGAACTAAGAACAGTAAAAGAAGTTAAAAGTAGAAGACTTCGCATCTCTTACTTTCAACTTTTTGCTTTTAACTTCTCCTACTTCTTGT
>JACSRG010000342.1 GCA_014879865.1 Anaerolinea sp. | reverse complement strand
ATGCTCTCATTGCGGATCGCGCCGCCGCCGGCAGTCGCCGTATTGTTGCTGAAACCGCCGTTATTGACCGTCAGCACTGAGCCGTTGTCAACCGCCAGCGCGCCGCCGTCGGTGCCGGCGGTATTGTTGCTGAAAGTACCGTTGGTGATCGTGACAGTCGCACCGTTGGCAACCATCAGCGCGCCGCCGTCGGTGCCGGCGTGATTGTTGCTGAAAGTCACGTTCGTCAGCGTGGACGTGCTTGCCCAGAGAAACACGCCGCCGCCGCGCAGTGTTGATGTGCATCCGCTGATCGTCACATTGACCATGTTGATCGTGTTCGCGTTGATGCAGCCGCCTGCTGTGTCCGCACCGTTGATCACCGACAGATTGCGCAGCGTCGGCGTCACGGACAGGTTGACTCCGAAGACTCGCACGCTGCCCCCGCCGGAGATTTTGAGTCCGGCGACTGCTGCGCCATCGATGGTCACCGAATGCCCAAGTCCGATGGGCGACGTGAGCAAGATTACGCTGTTATCCGGCAGGTTCGTGTCGAACACGATGGTGTCGCCGTCGGCGGCGAGGGAAAGTTGTCCCCGCAGACTGCCGGCACCACCATTATTCAGGTTGGTGACAGTGAAGGTCGCCGCTTGGGTTGGGCGCGGCGAAACGATGAGAACGCCTATGGCAAGAACTGCGATGGACAGCAAAACAAGTACGATGCGACGCCGCATGACACGCCCCCTGAGCGCGGGAAATTCGCCCTAATCCGACCGAATCCTTTCTATTGTGAAAGATCAACGTCTAGAGATCGTGTATTACGCGCGGCTTCGACGTGTAGTCGGGCTGATCCTGAGGGATATTTGGGTTAAGTACAATGCGGTGCGCATAAACCTTTGGGCAGCATTCAGCCAATTAGAAGTATGATACCTGCGTGCTTGTTTCCGTTGGATCATTCCATGCAGCGACTACGCCCGTACCTCATCCACAATCGCTACCAGTTGTTACGCAAGATCGGCGATGGCGGCATGGGAAGCGTCTACAGCGCGCTCGATCTCCTCGTCGATCAGACGGTTGCGCTCAAGCGCGTGCGCCTCGATAAGACGAGTCCGATTGAAATCGACTCGTACCACGAGCGCCGCAGCGCGTTAGTCACGCTCACCCGTGAGTTTCAGACTCTCACCACGCTCAACCATCCACACATCGTGAGCGTGCTCGATTTCGGCTTCGACGACGACGAACGCTCCTTCTTCACGATGTCCCTCATCGACAATGCGCAGGATATCGTCACCGCCGGTGAGCGGGGAGATAACCGTGTCAAAACGCAGTACTTGATCGAACTGCTGCAAGCGCTGACTTACCTGCACCGTCACCGCGTCGTACACCGCGACCTCAAGCCGTCTAACGTCCTCATCGACGAAAGCGGGCATGTGCGGGTGGTCGATTTCGGCTTGGCGACGCAAGCCGGGATTATCAGCGGGGTGGAAGGTACGCTGGCGTATATTGCGCCCGAAGTCCTCCAGAACCGGATCGCCACTCCCGCATCAGATTTGTACGCGGTCGGAGTGATTGCCTACGAACTGTTCGCGGGCGTCCATCCGTTCGGCAAATTGTCCGTCGGGCAGCTTTTGCAAACGGTGACGAAAAAGGTAGTCGATCTCAGCAGCATCGACGCGCCGGACGCGGTGCGGAACATCATCGGACGACTGCTCCAGATCGACCCCGACGCTCGCTCCCGGCCACTCGCCGAAATGCCGCGCCTG
>JACSRG010000032.1 GCA_014879865.1 Anaerolinea sp. | reverse complement strand
GGGAGAGGGGCAGGCGAGAATGAGGCTTATCCATAACTGGCGTTAGATTAGGCTGTCGTCGAGATCAGGTATGCTGCGCGCGGCGCACCGCCAGCGCGACGATGCGATCCGCCAGCCACGCCTGCACCAGCGCGAACCCGACCAGCGCCAAGCCGATGAAAATGCCAAAGGGGATGGTCGCCCAAATCTGACCGAAGCGCGTCAGCAGCAAGTAGGACAAGCCCCAATCGCCGCTCCCGCCGAAGAACAGCGCCAGCAGCCACGCCAGCGGATCGGGGAGCGTCTGCGCGCCGTTGAGATACCACGTAATCGCGACGAACAAGGCAATCGTCAGCGCGGCGCGCAGCAGGATCACCATAAACCCTGCCAGCGTGTTGAAGGTGCGCTTTTGCGCCAGCGACGAGATGAGGAGTCCGAGCGCCGCGTCGAAGGCGATCCCCGTCAGCGGCAGCAGGATCGCTGCCGTCATGACGAACGACAGCAGCAAAATAGCAGCGGGCAGCGCGACTTCCGGCGTGATGCGGTAGATGAGCAGATCGAGGTAGCGTCCCTGAAAGCCGGTCAATTCGTAGAGCATGACGCCGATCAAGAGCACGCGGCTGATCAGCAGCGCGATGATAAACCCGCGCTGGCGGTAGAACACGCCGATCCAGCGGGTGCGCAGCGCCAAATCCGCGCCGTTGGGCGTGGCGCGCAGGCTATCCCACTGCTGGCGGCGCATTTCTTCGCCGACGGTATCCGCCGTCATGGCGAAGGCGACGACGCGCAGCGCCAACTGCGCGATCAGCAGCGGGAAATAGGCGATAGCGTGGATGCTGTCGAACAGCGTTTCCCCGGCAGGCTGCGTGAAGAAGTTCGTCGCGATGACCGTGCCGATCCCGGCGGCGACCGCCAGCGCCAGCACCACGAGAAAGGCACGCAGCAGGCGCAGAGCAAACGATCCGCGCGTCGCCTTGCCAAGTTCGTAGCGCAGCACCGGGTGATCCCGGCGCACCCATGCGGGCAGTTCACCGATCAACAGGCGCATCATTCGAGTAAGCTCCCAATGTCATCCTCCAACCGCGCCAGCGCCGACCGCCAATCGGTTTCAGGGATCGCAATCGTCTTTTCATGGCGAATGTAGTGAATATACACCTGTGGAACAGCCCCAAGCAAGGCGCTGACCGCTGCCGCGTACACGCCGACCTGCGGGAGATACTGGCGGACGTGTTCATCAAAGGTCACGCCGCGCACGTAGCTCGTCTTGTAGTCGATCACCGCCCACTGCCCATCCGGGCGCTCGATCAGCAGGTCGATCTGCCCGTGAATCGCGCGCCGCTCGGTGTGGTAGATGAACGGGACTTCGCGCAAAATCTGCTTCGCAGCGCGAATCCAGCCGAACACGTCGCTCGTCTGGACTTTTTGCAGCAAATTATACGCCCGCCGTGCCGCATCCTCGCGCGCCTCGTCGGTGACGATGCCGTGCTCCCATGCGCGACAGCCAAGCAGATTTTCGAGCGTGTGCCGGTCGGTCGGCAGGTCATCGCGGATCGCCTGATGCACGATGTCGCCGATCTTCTTCTCGGTGATGCCCCGGTCACGCAGGCTGGCGCGGTCGATGCGCGCGGGGGCATCGCCGAAGATGCTGCGCCGCCAGCGTTCACGGTAGCGCGGACGCGTGTCGTCCGGCGACCCGTGCAGCGCGCTGCCCATGTCGGCGATCTGCGTGGCGGTCAAGGCTCGGCGGGCGGCGGCTGTGATGT
>JACSRG010000822.1 GCA_014879865.1 Anaerolinea sp. | reverse complement strand
AGCCACAGCCACGCCGCCGCAATGAACACAACCGCGCTGTGCTTGCTGGCAAGCGTTAGCACCGCGCTGATGATCAGCGCGCCCCACGCCCACAGCGGAATCCGTTCGCGCAGGCTCATCCACGCGGCGATGCTGACGGTCAGCACGCCGAAGAACAGCATCGAGCCTTCTTGCAGCGCCCGCCGCCCGTTGACCAGCAGCGCCGGGTTCAACGCGTAGACCGCCGCCGCGACGTATGCCGCCGGACGCCCGCTCATCTGGCGCACGAGCAGGAAGATCACGCCGACGCTCAACGCCGTGAACAACGCCGACGGCAGCCGCGCCGCGTTCAGCGCCCCTTCGACCGGACGATGATTCGTCTCGACGTTCTGCTGATAATTCAGCCCCCAGTCCCAACCGGGACGCGGCGGCAAGTCGTTCGGCGTGTATCCGGCGATCTGCCATGCCGCGCCGATGGCATAGCGGTTGACAGTCCCGTTGATCAACCGGAGATGCGCCGCCGAATCGATCTCGTAGGGCGGCGCAGTCACGAGTTCCGACCAGCGCCCGTCGATCACGCCCGTGAAGTAATCACCGCTCATATAGACCTGCATCGGTTCGTCGCCGTGAAAAGGGGTCAGCGGCACGCCTGCCACGATATACACCCCTAACGCGATCACGTACAGCACATCCAGCAGCAGGCGACGGTTGATCAAAGTGAAGGCAATCCTCAAGCGAATCTAGTCCATTCTGAGGAGGAGTATATATGCTATAGTTGCCATCGTACAAAGAGACTGACCGATGCCAGCACACACACAGCCGAAACCCGGTATTATCGTCCTGCTCCTGCTTATCTGGGCGCTGTATGTCCCACACCTCAATCGCGTCATGTTCTGCGATGAGGCGAACACGCTTTACCAGTACGCGTCGAGTTTGCCGCGCGCTGCACTCTCGTACGCCACGCCGAACAATCACATCCTGCACAGCGTCCTCGTCTGGTTCACGACTCAGCTTGCCGGGACGAGCGCGCCCGTCGTCCGCCTGACCGCCGTCAGCGCCGCTCTGCTCGCCGCCGCGCTGATCTACCGGATCGGCGCGCGCGCCGCCGGGACATACGCCGGGATCGCCGCCGCGCTGTTCATGGTGACGAATCTGGTCTTCGCCGATTTCGCCATCAACGCGCGCGGTTACACACTCTCGGTGCTGCTCACGCTGGCGTTGATCCACGAGGTGTTCACCGCCCGTCGTCTGCGCGGCTACACCATTCTGCTGATCAGCGCGGGCTTGCTGCTCGTGCTGCCGTCGATGCTGCTGCTCAACGCCGGGATCGGCGCGTGGGTGCTGCTGACCAAACGCGGACGGCGGCGCGTGCAGTACCTTCTGCCGGTGATCTTCGGGTCGCTCACCGGCTTGCTGATCTACGTCCCGGCGTTCGCCTTCGGCTTGTTCAGCCAGCACTTCGCCGCCTTCGGGGAAACCGATCTACCGGGGTTGATCGCCGCCGTCGGCACGCAGACCTTCGCCACGCTGATCATCGGGGTCGCGTTCGCCGCCTGCGCGTTGATCGGCTTGTTTCAGCGCCCCCGCCTGCGCGGGTTGATGCTGACGATCCTCGGCGTCGCCCTGCTGATCAGCGTGGCGCAGCTTGCCGTGCTCGGCAAACTCTTCTGGACGCGCAACTACCTGTTCGTGATCGCCCCGGTCGCGCTGCTGGCGGGGGTCGGCTTCAGTCAGATCATGCGCTGGATCGAACGGATGGGTTTACG
>JACSRG010000033.1 GCA_014879865.1 Anaerolinea sp. | reverse complement strand
ACCGTCCCGTGGTGAAGTAGGGCGGCAGGAACGAGACCAGGATCACGAGGATCGTCGCGTACATAAAACTGACGATCAAAAATGTTGACCAGCGATTGGTAAGCTTCGGTGCGGTGGCCGCTGACGGATCAAGCGCATTTATGACGACGCCACCGAGCACCAGGAAAACGAAGGTAAAGACAGTTATTATCCCTGCAATCTCGAATCCGAAAACGCCTGCAGGTGTGAATACTCTTGCGATTAGGTAGAGTACGGCAAGAACCGCCAACGATCCCACGTTGATGGCGGCATGACCGTCCACATCCTCGATCTTCCAAGGCGGAAAAATAGCAATACGCACGGCAACGTTCACTTTATATCCTTGTGCTATTATATCCTTCACGAACTCGGTAAACATAGCTTTAATTCAACTCTCAATTGCAGAAAGTCATGGAACCCACTCAATTTGCCATGTTTTCGGCCAGTGGCTGCCAAAGTTGTCCCTGCTTCCCAAGTCGACAATAGTGAATTCGGATCGTGTAAATTCCTGTGCGCTGGTTTGGAATGGAATAAGCGTGAAGCGAGAATTGGAATTCTGCCGCGCCGGCACGAACAAGTTGCGCGCCTTCAGTCGTCGATAGCTCGGATTCGCACCGTGTGCGCTCGACACTATTCCAAAGCCAGACATCAACGTACCTGTCGTAATCAGGCCCGAGAAAGCAAACTGGCTTCTGTTACCTGAAGCGAAGTCATTGGTGTCCCGGCATCCTGACGGCGAACGAGGGTAGCTGTAATGGAAATCAATCAAATCCCCCGACATGCGAATGTACTCGGAGGAATGGTATCGGTTGTACACGTTCAGGCTGACCGATGCTGCCCCCGACAGCGCAGCCCGAGTTCCGCAACGGTTGGAAACCGCAGGCCTCTCCAGACTTACTTGATCGGTCGCACGGGGATCGCGAGGCTTACCTTGATCGACCAGCATTTCACGCGGATGGAACATCCGCTCCTTGACCACGACACCGGTTTCGTATCCGGAGGCTTTTTCAATCGCGACGAGAAATTGGGCGGTGCCGCGCCTCTTGTGCTTCGGACCGGAAAAATCCCGGTTGAGATCAATTGTACCTTCGCCAATTCCTGAATACGTTACATCCGTCCAGCAGCGGCGCCCATCCTCGTAGATATACAGCCCAAAGTCTTGGAATTGAATTCCGGGGCACAGCTGCTGTGCTTGGGCGCTGGCGAGGTTCAGAAACGCGAAAATTAGAATTCCCAAAATCTGGCGCATGTGCATGATGCAGACTCCAGTCTAGCTTCAAATATGTGATTTTTTATGCGCCGGTGTCAATCTTCAGTTGTGGTTCAGGCTGTCGCTCGCCGTCGGATGTCGAATCCGATTCAGGCGTGAAACGGGTAAGAATATATGGCCTTCCGCAAACGACGCGAAGCACTGCGCGCGATCCTGCAGGGCAGCGCCTGCGTCCGCCCGGGCTCGGTCTATGACGCCACTTCGATCCGCATCGCGCAGGATCTCGGCTTCGAACTCGGCATGTTCGGCGGCTCGGTCGCCTCGCTCGCCGTGCTCGGCGATCCCGATATCACCCTGATCACGCTCACCGAGCTTTGCGAGCAGATGCGGCGGATGTCGCGCGCGGCGGAATTGCCAGTCATCGTCGATGCCGATCACGGCTATGGCAATGCGCTCAATGTGCGCCGCACGGTGCAGGAGCTGGAGACCGCGGGCGCTGCCGGCCTCACCATCGAGGACACGCTGCTGC
>JACSRG010000805.1 GCA_014879865.1 Anaerolinea sp. | reverse complement strand
GCGTGGAGCATGGCGTATTCCCCGCTCACCTGATAGGCTGCCGTCGGCAGTTGGAACGTCTCGCGCACCGCGCGCAGGATGTCGAGGTTGGGCAGCGCGGGCTTGATCATGAGGATGTCCGCGCCTTCCTGCACGTCGAGCGCCGCCTCGCGCAGGGCTTCGCGCCCGTTGGCGTAATCCATCTGGTACTGCTTGCGATCACCGAAAGCCGGGGCGCTGCCTGCCGCTTCGCGGAACGGACCATAGAAGGCGCTGGCGGTCTTGACGGCGTAGCTCATGATGGAGGTATGCTCGAAGCCGTTCAGGTCAAGCGCCTCGCGGATCGCGCCGACCATGCCGTCGAGCATCCCCGATGGCGCGATCATGTCTGCGCCTGCCTGCGCATGGACGACCGCCGCACGGCGCAGTAAATCCAGCGACTCCTCGTTGAGCAGGTAGCCCTGCGGCAGATGCGCGTGATGTTCCGGCGTCCCCGGCTGGTTAATGACGCCGCAGTGACCGTGATCGGTGTACTCGCAAAAGCACATGTCCGAGATCACGACCAATTCCGGCGCAGCCTGCTTGATCGCGTCGATGGCGCGGGGGATGATGCCGTCGTAGGCGAAATTGTCGCTGCCGCAAGCATCTTTTTCTGCCGGAATGCCGAACAGCAGCACCGCCGGAATGCCCAACCCTGCGATCTCGCGTGCTTCTTGCCTAAGCGCGGCGAGAGAGAAGCGATACTGTCCGGGCATGGCGCTGATCGGCGAGCGCGGCGACTCGTCAGCGTGGATGAACAGCGGCATGATCAAATCAGAGGGAGTCAGCCGCGTCTCGCGCACCATGCGGCGGAGAGTCGCGCTGTGACGCAAACGGCGCGGGCGCTGGTCGGTCAGCCGTGCGCGTTCGTTAAGCACATCATTCAGCATGAAAATAGTCCTTCAGGGCAGTTACCAGAGCCGTCAAAGCGTTTGTCTCGGCGCTGATCGCGGGGGATAACCCTGCCGCCTTCAGCGCCGTTCGTGCCGACCGACCAAAACATGCCAGCGGCACACGCTCAAGATCAGGGAAGCTGCCGCCCTCGTTCAGATAGCGTTTCAGAAAATGTTCGACCGTCGAGCCGCTGGTGAAGGTGATCGCGTCAACCCGTTTTTGCGCGGGCAGATCGACGCCGCCGCTGCCGGTGATCACGGTGTAAGCGCTGACCGCCGTCACGTCGATCCCGCGTTCGCGCAAGCCCTGCTCCAGAGCCAGCGGCGCGATCTCTGACTGCGGCAGCAGCACCCGGTCATCATCACCGAGGGACAACGCGTCGAGCAAATGCCCATCCTCAGGCATGACCTCAGGCGTAAGTCCGAGGTGTGTTTTGACCGCCTTTGCCGTTGTCGCCCCAATGACCGCGATGCGCGTTTCAGCCGGTATGCGGCTGATCCGCGCTGCAATCGCCTGCACCGCATTCACGCTGGTGAACACGATCCAATCGAAGCCGCCCGCCTGTGTGACCGCGAGGGCAATATCCAATGGACGGATGTCAGCAGGCGGCACGATCTGGATCGCGGGGTAGGCGAGCGGCAGTGCACCTTCCGCGATCAACAGTGCGGCGAAATCAGCGGACTGGTGCGCGGCGCGCGTGATGACGATGCGTTTGCCGTTGAGCGTCATAGAATCGCCCCTAGCCATCGACCTGCATCTTTCGTGCGGATGTGTCCCGCGACCGTCTGTCCTAAGGCTTCCGCCGCTGCGCGCCAATCCCCGTGCAGCGACACGCTGTCCAGCCCGTTGATCCGCACCGAGCCGTCGGGCAGGAAGATATGCCCGCGCAAATGCAGCGTCTCCCCGGCGGCATAAGCGTAAGCGGCGACCGGGAGCGCGCAGCCGCCGCCGAGCGCCCGCAAGAATGAGCGTTCCGCGAGAACGGCGGCGTGGGTTTCCCGATGATCGACCGGATGCAGCAGATCCGCCGATGCCGCCCGCACCTGCAAGCAGATCGCGCCCTGACCGGGAGCGGGCATCATGTCCGCCAGCGAGAGTGTTTCGCTGATGACGTCCGTGCGCCCGATGCGATCCAGCCCCGCGCGCGCCAGCACAATGGCATCGTATTCGCCGTTCAAGGCTTTGGCGATGCGCGTGTCGATGTTCCCGCGCAGGTCACGAATCTGGAAATCTTGACGGTAGGCGCGCAGTTGAGCGGCGCGGCGCGGGCTGCTCGTCCCGATGAGCGCGCCATGCGGCAGCGTCGCCAGCGTGTGCCCTTCCCGGCTGATGAGCACGTCGCGCACATCGGCGCGCGGCAAATAGGCGGCGAGAATCAAGCCCGGCGTGAGGTCGGTGGGCAGGTCTTTGGCGCTGTGCACGGCAAGATCGATGCGACCTTCGAGCAGTGCTGTCTCTAACGCCGATGTGAAGACGCCGCCGCCCGCGATGGTCGCCAGCGGCAGATCCGTCACCTGATCGCCGGTCGTCTTGATGACGTGTTCGGACAGGTCGAGCGCCGGGTAGGCACGCAGCAGGGCTTCGACCGCCAGCGCTGTTTGCGCCCGCGCCAACGCGGATCCGCGTGTGCCGACGCGCAGCGCAGTCAGGGGGTTAGTCACCGAAAGCTCCCGCAGTCCGCCACACTTCTGGCACCAGCGCGCGCAGATGATCAACGCCGATGCGGGCGACGAAATCGCCGAAGGCTTCGCCGCTCGCACGCTGATCGCGGTAGTGCGCCAGCACCGGATACAGCACAGAAACCAGTTGATCGAGCGGCACAAGGTCAAGGAACGGACGCGCCAAGCGCGTCCCTGCCGGACTGCCGCCGAGAAAGATCGTGTATTTGTCGAGCGAGCGTCCGACGAAGGCGATCTCCGCGACATAGGGACGGGCGCAGCCATTCGGGCAGCCGGTCATGCGCGCCGTGATGTCGGTCGCGGGAATGCCGAGGTCTTCCAGCGCCGTTTCGAGCTGGTCGATCACGTGCGGGAAGACCCGTTCCGCCTCGGTGATCGCCAACCCGCAGGTGGGCAGCGCGACACAGGCAAGCGCATTCCGGCGCGCCTTGCTGATGGCTTCGACGCGGCGCACCCCGTAGTCGTCCAAAAGCGCATCGATGAACGGGCGATCCCCCGGTGGAATGTCGGTCAGGAGGATGTTCTGCTGCGCCGTCAAGCGCACGGGTAAGTCAAACCCCTCAATCACGGCGCGCAGCCCGGAACGCAGACGATAAGCTCCGCGATCCACGATGCGCCCGTTTTCGACGTGCAGTCCCAAGTACCAGCGCCCATCGCCCTGCTCGTGCCAACCGAGATGATCATGCACGGTAAAGGGCGGCATGGGTTTGACCGGAGCGAGATCGAAGCCGATGCGCTGCACCAGTTCGGCGCGGAACCACTCGACGCCGCGTTCATGCAGGATGTACTTCAGGCGGGCGTGCTTGCGATTTTCGCGGTCGCCAAAGTCGCGGTGAATGCTGACGATCCCCGTCACCGCCGCGATGACCTGATCGGGTGTGACGAAAGCGATCTCGTCGGCAAGGCGGGCATAGGTCGCGTCGTTGTTGTGCGTCATGCCCATGCCGCCCCCCGCCAGCAGATTAAAGCCGGTCAACTGCTGGTCGGCGTCGAACAGCGCCACCAAGCCGACATCGTTGGTGTAGACATCGACACAGTTATCGCCCGCGTAAGCGATGGCGATTTTGAACTTGCGCGGTAGATAGGTTTGCTTGTAGAGGGGGTCTTCGATCTCGTGATCGTCGATGATCTCCTCGCCGTCAAGCCAGATTTGATGATAGGCATTGGTACGCGGGAAAAGCGCATCCGTCAGCGAGAGCGCGTAATCCTGCACGGCGCGCCGCTGTGGATCGGCGGTGGGCGCAGGGCAGGCGACGACATTGCGCACGATGTCGCCGCACGCGCCGAGCGTCGTCACCAGCGCGTTGTTGATTTCGCGCACGGTGTCGCGCAGTTCGCCTTTGAGAACGCCGTGAAACTGGATGGTTTGCCGGGTGGTGATCCGCAGCGTGCCGTTGGCGTAGCGTTCGGCGATGTCATCATGGGCGATATACTGATCCGCCGTGAGCTGTCCCCCCGGTAGGCGCGTGCGCAGCATGAACTGATGGTGATCGAGCGTGCGATCTTGCTTGCGCGCATCGCGATCTTCCTGCTGGTAAATGCCGTGAAACTTGAGAATTTTCTCGGCGGCAGCGCTGAAAAAGTGATCACCGTTGGCGAGTTCTGCGCCAATCGTGCCGCGCAGCCCGCGACTTTCCGCCTTGATTTGTTCGACACTCTGTTTCGCCATATGCCCTATTTCTAGAAACAAAAAGCCCCGGCATGTGCCGGGGCTGTACGATCATCGGGAAAAATCTGATCAGCGGTTCAGAGACGCGCGTCCGGGCAGCATGAAGCCTGTGGTATTTCACACACACAACACATCAGACACGCCGCACAGAAGCAGAAAGTCACTGCGAGAACCTTGTTTCAACTGAGTAACGTTTGCAAGAGTATAGTAGAATGGCAAACTTGTCAACCAACTCAATCGATCCTATCGGGTAAGTGGGGCAAGGCATGGCGTTGATTCTGGCGGGGCATGGATCGCACATCAGCCCGGAGACGGCGGGGCTGGTCTGGCGGCATGTGGATCGCCTGCGGGCGCTCGGCGCAGCCGACGAGATCACGGCGGCATTCTGGAAAGAGATGCCCGCCTTCGCCGCTGTCCTGACAACGCTGACGTCGCCCGATGTGACGATCATCCCGCTGTTCACGGCGCGCGGCTTCTTCACGCAGAGCGTCATCCCGGCGGAAATGCGGCTGACCGAGCGTGACGGGCGGGTGATCCGGTATGCACCGCCGCTGCACGAGCATCCGTATCTGGCGACGGTCGTGCGGGCGCGCGTCGAGTCGGCGCTGCGCGATTTCGCCTTGCCCACCGATCAAACTGCCGTCGCGATCATCGGTCACAGCACCCGCCGCAACCCTGACAGCCGCAAGGCGACTGAGGCGCAGGCGGCGCGCCTGCGCGCTGAGGGGTTCGCCGCGCACGCCGTCTATCTGGACGACACGCCTGAAATTGCGGAGATTTACGCGCTCACGGAAGCGCCGAATTTGATCGCCGTGCCGTATTTTCTCGCGGCGGGGTCGCACACGACCATCGACGTGCCGCGCGCACTGGGAATTGAAGCGGGCGCAGATCACGGCAGTGTGCAGGGGCGGCGCGTCGTCTACACCGCTCCGGTCGGCGTGGATGACGATCTGCTCGACGTGATTCTGGCGCTGGCGCACGAGGCGGGCGCGCCGCTCAACCCGCCGGCAAGCGGGGATGCGTGGCGCGGCTTCCCGACTGCCGGACGCAGCACCTTGATCGCGGGAGTCGAGTCGGCGGGCGTCTTGCGCTTCGGTGGGCTGCATTTGAGCAGGGACGAGGTGCGCGCATGGGGTGACGACGACGCGCGCGAGGGAATCGATCATCCGTCCGCGCTGCGCCGACGGGTGCGTGAAAACCCGTTTCGCTCGCTGGCAACCAGCGACGATCTCCCGCGCGGCTGGCGCGTGGATATTAAGACGCCGGAACAGATTCACGCAGTCGTCGAGACCGTCTATCCCGGCGCGGTCGCAGCGTGGGCGGCGGCGCAAACGGGAACGCTGCATGTCCAAGCGCTGAGGGCGACGGCGCGGCGGCAGGTCGGCATGTATCGCGCGTTGGAGACGATGAATGCCGAAGATCAGGCGCGCATCGTCGGGCGGGTGTGCGCGGGCTGCGTGCGCCAGCCGCTGTGGTTCGAGCCGAGTCAAACTGACAAATTGCCGTGTCCTGAACCGTGTAATCACTGGTTGAGTGCCGCATTGGAGGCAAAAACATGAGCGTAGGTACGGTTTATCTCGTGGGGGCGGGTCCCGGCGATCCGGGCTTGATCACCGTCAAGGGCTTGGCGCTGCTGCGGCGCGCCGATGTCGTCATCCATGACCGCCTGATTCCCCATGAACTGCTGCGCGAGGTGCGCGCCGACGCCGAAGTGATCGACGCGGGCAAGGCACAGCACGATCACCGCATCCCACAGCCACAGATCAACGCGCTGCTGGTCGAAAAGGCGCAGGCGGGCAAACTGGTTGTGCGGCTGAAGGGTGGCGATCCGTTTGTGTTCGGGCGCGGCGGCGAAGAGGCGCTCTACTGCCACAGCGCCGGAATCCCGTTTGAAGTCGTGCCGGGCGTATCGAGCGCCATCGCCGCCCCTGCCTACGCGGGCATTCCGGTCACGCACCGTGATGTCGCCAGCGCGTTCACCGTCGTCACCGGACACGAAAACCCGGATAAGCCCGAAAGCGCAGTCGATTACCCGGCAGTCGCCGCCGCTGTCCGCGCCGGAACGCTCGTCCTGCTGATGGGCGTCACCTACCTCACGCGGATTGTGGACGAACTGCTGAAAGCGGGCGTGGAGGGCGTGAAACCCGCCGCCTGCATCGAAGCGGGGACCCTGCCCGCGCAGCGCGTGATCGTCGGGACGCTGGCGACGATTGGCACGCTGGCACAGGCAGCGAAGGTGCAGTCGCCTGCGTTGTTCGTCATCGGCGAGGTGGTCAATTTACGGGCTGCCGGGTTGGGCGAGGGGCAGCAGGTGGAACGCGCCGATCCCCACCCAGACACTTTGCCCGACACTGAGATTCAATGACCGCGCATCACCGGGCGGCACGACGACTTGCAGGGGTGACCGTGAGGGATCGTCCAAGCGGATCACGGCGCGCAGCGCAGCCCCGGCAAAACTGATCGACTCGACCGCGCCGCTGCCGATGATCTGCCCGGTCGCCGCTGCGCGTGAGGAAAACAACTTGATTTCTTCCGGGCGGCAGAGCAGATGCACCGGCTGTCCGCTGAGGTGATCGGTGTCGGGCGGCGCGGGTAAGTCGGCGTGACCGAGATGAACGAAACTCCCGTTGCGCTGTGCTTCCAGCAAATTGGCTGTGCCGAGGAAGGTCGCCGTAAAGCGATGCTGCGGTCGCTGATACAGGTCGCTCGGCGCGCCGACTTCGAGCAGTTCGCCCGCTTCGATCACGCCGATCCGGTCGGCAATGTCGAAGGCTTCTTCCTGATCATGGGTGACGAGGATCGTCGTGACGCCAAGCCGCTGTTGAATCTCGCGCAGGCTTTGCCGAAGCTGGACGCGAATCTTCACATCCAACGCGCCGAAGGGTTCATCGAGCAGCAGCACGTTCGGCTGGTATGCCAGCGCCCGCGCCAACGCGACGCGCTGCTGCTGTCCGCCGGAAAGCTGCGAGGGTAAGCGGTCGCCCAGACCGGGCAGCCCGATCAGGTCGAGCAGATCGTGGGTGCGCCGCGTCCGTTCAGAGCGGCTAATCCGGCGGATGCTCAAGCCGAACTCAATGTTCTGGGCGACGGTCATATGGCGAAACAGCGAGTAATTTTGAAAGACAAAGCCCGTGCCGCGCTGCTGCGGCGCAAGCTGCGTGACCTCGCGCTCGTTGAGCCAGATCCGCCCGCTGTCCGGCAGAAGCAGCCCCGCGATCAAGCGCAGCAGCGTGCTTTTACCGCTCCCGCTCGCGCCCAACAGGACAAATAACTCGCCCGTTTCGATGTGCAGCGAGACATCGCGCACGACACGCTGCGCGCCATACGACTTGTTGACCCGTTCCAGTTGAATCGACATCATGCCTCCTGACGGATAATTTGACCGCGAAGCAGACTCATCACAATCAGAATCACCAGCGAAAAGACGCACAGCAGCGCCGATACTCCGTATCCACCGATGTTGTTCCGGTCATTCAGGGCGCGAAACACAAAACTCGTCGCCGTTTCGGTGTAGCCCTCAATGCTGCCGCTGACGACTGCGACTGCGCCGAACTCGCCAATGGCGCGCGCGAAGGTCAGCACGACGCCGTAGAGCAGCGCCGTCCAGATTTCCGGCAGGATCACACGGCGAAACGTCGTCCAATGACTTGCGCCGATGGTGTAGGCGGCGTCCTCTGGTTCGGGGGTGAGCGCCTCCAGCACCGGCTGAACTTCGCGCGTAACGAATGGCAGCGACACGAATATCTTTGCCAGCAGAATGCCGGGGAGCGCGAAAACAATCGGGACGAGCGGCGGAGCCAACCAGCCATCACGCCCGAACAAAACGATCATGGCATACCCGGCGATCACCGGGGAGAAGACGAACGGAATATCGACCAGCGTATCGAACAGCTTGCGCCCGCGAAAGCGATGCCGGACGAGTACCCATGCCGTCGTCACCCCTAACAGCGCGTTGATCGCAACCGCGGCGAGCGACAGAATCAACGTGACCTGAAAGGCGTGAAGCACGTCCGGGTCGCGGAAGGCTGCCAGCAGTGGTTCGATTCCGCGCGCCAGTGCTCCTTGAAGCATCGCAAACAGCGGCGCGACGAAGAGCGCGCCCGCATAGATCACGACGGTGAGGATCAGCAGGGTCGCCCAGATTGAGCGCGATTCCGTTTCACGCATGACGCCTCCATTTCAGAAGATCAATGCCGACTGTGACAGCGAAGGCGATCAACAGCAGCACCATTGAGACGCTGCTTGCTGCCTGCAAATTGCCTGCCTCGACCTGTGTATACACGTAGACAGTGCCGGTTTGTGAGCGCAGCGGGATGTTTCCCGCAACGACAACCACCGAGCCAAACTCGCCTAATGAACGCGCGAAACTGAGGAGTGCGCCGGTCACGATGGCAGGACGGATCGCCGGGAAAATCACACGCCAGAAGGTTGTCCACGTCGATGCGCCAATGGTCTGCGCCGCTTCAGTCTGGCTGACATCAAGCTGAAGCAGGACGGGCTGCACCGTGCGGATCACGAATGGATAGCCGACGAGCAGCAGCGCCAGAATGATGCCGGGCGCAGCGAACAAAATCTGGAGATCGAGTTCGCGGTCAAAGAAGCGACCGACGGGCGTTTGTGGTCCGTACAGGAGTACCAGCATCACGCCGATCACCAGTGTGGGAATCGCAAAAGGCAGGTCGATCAGGGTATTGAACAGCTTCTTCCCCGGAAACCGGTAGCGTACCAGCACATACGCGGTCAGTGTGCCGATCACCGTATTGATGATCGCCATGATGACCGAGGTGTACAGCGACAGCATGACCGCGCTCAAGGCTTCGGCGCGCGTAATGCTGATCCAAAATTCATTCAAGCCAAAACGCAGCCCCTGCACCTGAATCACCAGCACCGGGACAAGGATAAACGCTCCGAGATAGGTCAGAGCGGTAAGGCGCAGCGCCCAAGCCCCAGTTTGGGCGCGCGTCACCGCCGCGTTTCGATCCACCGAGTACGAAAGGGTCATCTAGCTACCTTGAGCTTCGGCGATGATCTGGGTAAAGATGCCACTATCGCCAAAATAGGCGGGGCGCGCTTCTGACCAACCGCCAAACTCAGCAATCGTGAACAGGTCTTCGATCAGCGGGAAGACGATGTCCGAGCTGCGCTCGATGGCTGCCGGTGCCGCATTCGGATCGGGCGTTACTTCCACGCCCGCATCGACGATGCCGTACTCGGCGCGCACCGTCGGATTCACAGGACGGAAGCCGCGATTCGCGAAGGCGCGCTGCGCGTCTGCCGTCCACAAGAATTGGACGAAGGCTTCGGCGACTTCGCGCGTCCCATGCAGATCGACGTAAGTATCCACGACTGCAACCGGGTTTTCGATGAGAATGGTCGAGGTCGGATAAACCAGTTCGTACTCACCGCCCGCCAGCAACCCGGCGTAGACCTCGTTTTCGTAGGTGATCGCCACATCGCCGATCCCGCGCTCGAAAGTCAAAAAGCTTTCGCGTCCGTCCCGATCCAGCACGGCGATATTACCCGCCAGCGCACGGAGAAATTCCGCGCCATCTGCGCTTTCATAGCCGGGGACAAATCCGCGCCGCGCCGCACCTGCCGCGCCGAGGATGTTCCACTGCGCGCCGCCGCTGGTCGCCGGGTCAGGAGTAATCACCTCCAAGCCTGCTTGCGCGAGGTCTACCCAGTCGGCAATGGCACGCGGGTTATCGGGGCGCACCGCCAGCACGACCACCGACTGTGTGACGAACCCCGCATACGGATTGTCGTCCTTCCAATCGGCGCTGACCAAGCCGGCATCGACCAGACGGGTGATGTCCGGCTGAATCGACAGCGCGGCGATGTCCGCCTCGAAGCCGCCCGCGATGGCGCGGGACTGTGCGCCGGATGCCTGATAGGATTCCAGCACGATCACCTGCTGCCCGGTGCGTTCGAGCCAGTAACGTTGAAACAGCGGGATGATGTCGCCGTAGGCTTCACGCGGAACCGCGTAGCCAGCAAGGGTCAGCGTGATGGGAGGCGGGGCGTCCTGTGCGGCTGCGGGGGCGACTGTCACCAGCGCGAAGATGACCAAGATCAGCAGGAAAATACGGGAACGCAGCATGTTCAGATCCTCACTTGCATGCTCGAAGTCGGTTGAAATTCAGCGCGAATCAACCTTAGATGACATAATCTATCATATAAGTCACAAGAGTGTCAAACAGATCGTATCATGACTTGAGATCAAGATAAAACGCCGAATTCGAGGGCAAGCTAGACAAATCCGTGATTCACTGACTATAGCATCTCCCGGTAGACGGCGACGGTTGCGGCGGCGACCTCGGCGTGCGTGAACAGCGCCAGCACGCGCGCCCGTCCCTTCGCCCCCAACGCAGCCCGCAGCCCCGGTTCAGCGCGCACCCGCCGGATCGCCGCTGCCAGCGCTGCGACATCGCCCTCCGGCTTCAGCAG
>JACSRG010000034.1 GCA_014879865.1 Anaerolinea sp. | reverse complement strand
GCCACGTTTGCCGGATGCGGCTCTTTAACAACTTCGAGTTTAGCGGCTGTGTCGGGAAGTCCGACACGTAAGACTTGAAACGCACTGAGAGAGAACCAACCTTTCCGGGCGGGACGCGCCCGTGTCGCTCAACGTAACCCCTCTGCCAACAGCCTAAGCTGAAGGTAAGGGTATGCGTGCGGCAGAAGCCACGCGACTTTAGTCGCTGTGGAGCGTCACCTTAGCGATCAAAGACATTTTCCCACCCGAACCGGAGTCGTAATGGCTAAACCCAAAATCGAGCCGCGCCTGCCCAAAGGGATGCGCGACTTCCTGCCGCAGCAAATGATCAAGCGCGAATACGTCTTCAACATCGTGCGCGAGGTCTTCCACCTCTACGGCTTCGAACCCCTGCAAACGCCCGTGCTCGAACTGCACGAGACGCTCATGGGCAAGTACGGTGAGGACGCCGAAAAGCTGATCTTCAACGCGCAGCACCCCGGCGGCAAGGAAGAACTCGCCCTGCGCTACGACCTGACCGTGCCGCTGGCGCGGGTGGTCGCGCAGTACCAGAACGACATCACGCTGCCGTTCAAGCGCTACCAGCTTTCGCCCGTGTGGCGTGCCGAACGCCCGCAGCGCGGACGCTACCGCGAGTTCTACCAGTGCGACGCGGACATCGTCGGCGTGCAGAGCATGAGCGGAGACGCGGAAATCCTCAGCTTGATCATCAGCGTGCTGACCCGGCTCGGCTTCCCGCAGTTCATGGTCAAGGTGAACAATCGCAAGCTGTTGACCGCCATCGGGCAGTACGCGGGCGCGGACGGCGAACAGCTTGCCGATCTGTACCGCAGCATCGACAAGTTCGACAAGATCGGCGCGAACGGCGTGCGCGGCGAACTGGTCACGCGTGGTGTTGATGCGGAAGTCGTCACGCGCATCATGGATTTGGTGACAGCGCGTCACCCCGGCTTGGAGCAGTTGGACTTCCTCGAAGATGTCATGGCAAACCTGCCCATCGCGCAGGAAGCGATCCGCGAACTACGTGAGCTGGCGGCGCACTTGGACGCGGCGCACATCGCGCCGGACAAGTACGAATTCGACCTGACGATGGTGCGCGGCTTGGGCTACTACACGGGTCCGATCTTCGAGACGATCATCACCGAGCCGAACCTCGGCAGCGTGACCGGCGGCGGGCGCTATGACGATCTCGTCGGCTTGTTCCGGGGCGAATCGCTGCCCACGACCGGCACGTCGCTCGGAATCGAACGCATCATCGACCTGATGGACATCCTCAACCTGTACCCCGCGCACATCGGCGGAACGGTTGTGCAGGCGCTCGTCACCGTCTTCGGCGCTGACACCCGCGCCGAATCAACCGGGTTGGTCGCGGAACTGCGCGCGGCGGGCGTCCGCAGCGAATTGTTCATGCTGGATCGCCCCATCGGCAAGCAGATCAACTACGCGGATAAGAAAGGCATCCCCGTCGTGGCGCTGCTCGGCGCGGACGAGATCGCCGCCGGGACGGTCAAGCTCAAGCGGCTCGCCGACGGGCAAGAAGTCATCGTCAGCCGCGCCGCCGTCCCCGCCACCATCGCCGATCTGTTGAGATGAAGCAGGACTGAGTAAGAGCAGGATGCGTCGGAGTGCATGGGCGACCACCTAGGGTCGCCCCTACAAGCTTCGTTGGTCTGGAGATTGGCGCATTCCCCTCGACTTTAGGGTCTGTCTGCAAACTGCCCTCACCCTAAATCCCTCTCCCTCAGGGAGAGGGACTTCACCCCT
>JACSRG010000362.1 GCA_014879865.1 Anaerolinea sp. | reverse complement strand
ATAACGTTATTCGGGGCGGGTGTTCCAATAGCGGGTCTCACCCTGTACTGATGATCCGTTCGTCAAGGCAATGGACTGATTACGCGCCGACTCGTCTTTCGTACAATCGGACATAGAGATCAGTCAGCAGAGAGCGGAGACAGTCATGCAAACGGTCGATGAGTACATACAGGCGAACGTGCAGCCGGAATACGTCGAAGCGGCGGAGGCGGTGCGCGCGCTCATGCGTGACGCCGCGCCCGAAACCCGCGAGCTGATGAGCTACAACATGCCGTGCTGGGTGCGCCGCCACATCATCGCCTACCTGAACGCCAACAAGCAGGGGCTCACCTTCTCGTTCACCTACGGCGTCGGCTTCGAGGACAAGTACGGTCTCCTGCGCGGGGATGCGAAAAACGCGCGCTTCGTCAAACTCAAGCGCGCGGGCGATGTCGCCACGCATGAGGAAGCGCTGCGTTATTACATCCGGCAGGCGCTCGATCAAGAGCCGGAGTGACCGCAAAACGTCTTGAGCCACAACTCCAGCGTCAGCAGGCGGAACACCACTTCGACCTGTGGCGCAGTTCCGGCGAAATGATCGCGCAGCAGGGTTTCGAGCGCCGGACGCTCGAACAGGTCACGGATGCGCGCACCGTCGTCCAGCAGAACCGCCTGAATGCGCTCCGCGAGGTCGGCTTTGAACCAGTGCAAAATCGGCGTGCCGAACGGCTGTTTGGGACGCGCCAGCGCGAAATCGGGCAGCAGCGGACGCAGCGCCTCGCGCAGCACGTGTTTGTTCTTCTTCATACGGATAGCGGGCGGCACGCGCGCCGCGAAGTTGAGCAGCACCGGATCGAAGAAGGGGACGCGCGCTTCGAGTGAGTGCGCCATCGTCACCTTGTCGCAGTTGAGCAAAGCGTTGCCCGCCAGCCATGTGTTGATGATCAACGCCTGCCCCATGTTAACCGGATCGCTGTTGAGCGAGCGATCCACAATCCCCGCGTAAGCCGTCTCTTTGTGCTGTGCGCGTTCCCACGCGGTACGCAGATCGCCGCCGTACAGCGCCGCGCGGATGGTATCGGTCAAGACCAGCCCATCGAAGGACTGCAAGCGGCGCAAGCCCTCCGTGCGCGGCAGAAGCATCTGCGTGACACGCGGGAGGTAGGTCGGCAGCGCGCCGATCCCCCGGTAGCGCTTCATCAGCGGGTAGTAACGTTCGAGCTTGAGCAGCGTCCCTGACAAGCCGCCGAGCGCCCGCCCCCACGACTTTTGCGCGCGGATCACTTGTGGGATCGCGCGATGTTCGACGTAGCCGCCGAACAGTTCATCGCCGCCCAAGCCGGTCAGCACGACTTTGACGCGCTTCGCCGTATCCTCCGCCAGCAGCATGAGCGAAATGGCAGACGGGTTGGCGTTCGGCTCGTCGTGGTGGTAGATGTAGCGCTCGAATGTCCGCCACCAGTCCTCCGCGTTGATCACCCGCTCGTGATGCGCCGCCCCGAAGTGTGCGGCGATCTTGCGCGCATGGATCAGTTCATTGTCGGGCGTTCTGGCGTCGTAGCCGACGGTGAACGTCTGCACAGTTTCGACTTCCTGCCGCATGAGCGCGAGGATCGCCGCCGAGTCGATGCCGCCGCTGAGGAACAAGCCGAGCGGCACATCGCTGCGCAGATGCAAGCGGACGGAATCCGCCAGCAGATCGCGCGCGCGGGTGATCCAGCCCTGCTCGTCGTCGGGACGCAGATCGACCGCCGTGCCCGCGCCGAAGCGCCAATGTTCCTCGATGTGCGCTGCACCGTTTTCCGCGATCAGGTAGTGACCGGGGGGTAGGCGGCGCACGCCGGAGAACAGCGTATCCGCGCCGATCATGTAGCCGAACGACATGAACGTGTCGAGCGCGTCGAGGTTCAGCCCGCCGCGATCCGCGATGGCTTTCACCTCGCTGGAAAAGTGCAGCAGCCCATCGTGTTCGCTCAGGTAGAGCGGTTTCATGCCGATATGATCGACGCCAAGCAGCAGGCGCGCATGGTTGGAGTCCCACAGCGCGAAAGCGTACATGCCGCGCAGATAATCAAACAGGCGGACGCCGTACTGTTCATACAGGTGGATGATCGTCTCGCCGTCGCCCTCGGTGCGGAAGGCGTGTTCCTTCTGGATCAGATTACGGCGCAGTTCCTTATAGTTGTAGATTTCGCCGTTGAAGACCAGCGCAATCGAGCGGTCTTCGTTATACAGCGGTTGATCGCTGCCTTCGATGTCGATGATGCTGAGGCGGCGCATCCCCAGCGCGATATTCTGGTCGCCGGACGGCGCGTAAAAGCCGTCGCCGTCGGGTCCCCGGTGGCGGATCAGATCGCACATCCGGCGCACTTTCGTCAGGTCGGCGCGCCCCGCCCCGGTCAAATCGACCACCCCACAAATTCCACACATAGGCTTTCCTCTTATTCAGACCATGATTATAGCGCACGCTCACGAGGGCAACCTCTCACACACTCTTCATAACATTTTCTGTAACTACCAGCTATAATATGAATTGTAATGTTGAGTGTGAGGTGCAGAGATGACAAAGACTGTAGCAGCGCTCTATGACCGGTTCGATACGGCGCAGCGCGTCGTGGAAAACCTGACCGAAGCGGGCTTTGACCGTCATGACATCAGCATGGTGGCAAATGACGCCTCCGGTGAATATTCAAATCGTATGTCGGGCGACCGTGACATCGTCATCAACGAGGATGTGAGCGCGGGCGAAGGCGCGGGCTTCGGCGCGGTCGTCGGCACGTTGATCGGCTTGGGTGCGGCGTTGATTCCGGGCATTGGTCCCGTGATCGGCGCGGGACCGCTCGCCGTCGCGCTGACCGCCGGGATCGGTGCCGCCGCCGGCGCGATCATGGGCGGGATCACCGCCGCGTTGATCGACATGGGGGTGGACGAGGACGACGCAGGCATCTACGCCGAAGGCGTGCGGCGCGGCGGCACGCTGATCACGATCACCACCAACGACGAATGGGCGGAACGCGCGGAACAGATCATGAACCGCTACAATCCGGTCGATCTGGATACGCGCTCGTCCCTGTGGCGTGAACGCGGTTGGTCGCGCTTTGACGAGTCTGCCGCGCCGTACAACCGCGAACAGATCGAGCAGGAACAGCGTGCCTACAGCACCTTTGGCACAACCTCGGCAGGCATGGGCGACAGGCGTGAACGCAGCGGCTACAACAATTTCGACGCGACCCACGCGGCGGCAGATTCGGCGCGGCAGGGTCAGGAAGAATACAACGCCAAGGCAGCGGGCGCAGTTGAGGGACGTCCGGGCGTCAACACGGGCGCGCAGCAGCCCGAAGACGCAGGCACGCTCTACGGGGCGATGACCAACGCCGCAGTTGGCGCGACCGGCGATTTCGAGAACGATACGCTCCCCGGCGAGGAACGCCATCACGAATCGTCAGGCGCGGTGCGCGAGTCACTCCGTCGAGATGTCGAAGGCGGCGATGTGAACAACGTAGAAGTTGATCGGAATGCGCGCGTCTATCCCCGTACGGCGGGCAAGCAGGACACCAATCCTATCGATACCAACAACCTGAACCGCTAAGCGCGCACCCCGGAATTTTGGGACGCGGTGCTACCGCGTCCCTACTGCCCACAGGCGAGCAGAAACTCCTCCCAATCCAACCCGATGACTTGATCCGCAATGTGCACACGCATGATGCCATCTGTGCCGAGCGCGAACCATGCCCGCGCGAAATCGCTGCCGTAGATGCGCGTCCGGTTGCACACCCCGCCAGACTCCGGCTGGACGGCGATTAGGTCGCCGTGCGTCGTGACCAGCAGCAGCGCATTCTCATAGGCGTGGAGCGCCGCCTGTCCATGTACGCCGGGCAGCGGAAGCTGCCACAAACCGAAGCGTTCGGCGTTGTAGCCGTAGAGCGTGTCGCCATCCCACAAGAACAATCGATTCTGCGCGTCGAGCGTCACCGCCGACTCGTCGCCGCCGGATGGCGTAGTGTCCAGCAGCGGACTCCACACGCCGCCCCCGTCGATGCTCCACACGCCGCCGCGCGTATACGCGATCAGGCGATCCGCGAATCCCAGTGACCCCGGTTCGCGCAGCCGCGCCGCATCGAGGATCGCCCCGTCCGCGCTGATCGTGAGCATGTCGCCGCGTGTCGTCATCACGCCGAAGTGATCGCCAGCGCCGATCCAGCGGGCGACCGGCGCGATTCCGTCGAGCGTCCATAAGAGCGCACGCGCATCGGCGCTCAACGCGGCGAGTCCGGTCGAGGTCGGGAAGATCAGCCGATCCGGCAGCGTGAGCGGTACGCCCGCCAGCGTCGTGCCGATGTCCCAGCGTTCGCCTAACGTGCCGTCGCCATTGACGCGCTGGAACTGCCCACCGGCGAAGGCGATAGATGCGCCGTCGTTGATCGCCGGGAGCAGCGCGACGGCAGTTTGATCGAGCGTGACCCGCCACAAAATCCGCCCATCACTGCTCACGCGGATCACGCGCCCGCTGGCAAGCGCGCTGTCGAGCGCGATCAGGCTGAGGTCGGAAAGCACGACGGGGTCTGCTGCCGCGCCGCTTTCGTCGGCAAGGTCGGCGCGCCACCGGTACGAGTCTGCCAGCCACGTCTGCCAGTTGACGATGAATTTCGTCGGGCGGCGCAGACCAGCGTCGAGCGGCGGCGTCCATGTGTAGCCCGCGCCGGGAATGTTCGGGTCGCTCGTGCGGATTTCGATGTGGACGTGCGGCGCGGGGCGCGCGTCGCCGATGGCGGCGAGGACATCGCCCTGTTCGACGCACGAATAGACCGGCGGGAACTGCACGCCTGTCTGGTCGGTGATGTGACCGTACATGCTGTAGGCGACCGATCCGTCGGGGAAATTGTGTTCGACGATGATCACGCCGCCGTCACGCCCCCATCCATTAGGCGAGGAGAAGGTCACGCGCCCGCGTGCGATGGCGCGCACGTACTCGCCGACTTCACCGCCGAACCAATCTTCGCCGGTGTGATAGCGTCCCTGATGGCGGTAGCTCTGCGCGCCGAACGCCTGCATAACCGTGAAGCGCGCCGGATCAACCGGGAAGTCGATGCGATTCACCACGCCGCACTGGGTTTGAGCGCTGATCGGCGCGGCGGACAGCAGGATCAAACAGAGGATCAGTCCTGCGAATGGTCGGCGCATAGGCTCTACTCCGTCATATCGATACGGCTGTCCATTATAGCCCTAAGGCGTGGCTGACCACTCCTGATAGCGCCAGAATGGGGCGATCCCGCGCCAAGCGACCGGGTTCACCGGCGCATGTTCACAGATTCCATCTCCAAGCGCAGCGCCGATCTGCACCGCGTAGACGGTCAGCGCGGGGGTACGGAGCTGCACCGTCCTGCCATACACCAAGACGCCAATCGGCGTGTCCCCGTGATCCCACATCAACCACCCTCCCTCGCGATTAGGCGGCGCGGTATCCGCGTAAATCACGCAGTCGGGCGCGCCGAGCGCGTCGATGAAGCGATCCAGCGGCAGCCTGAGGTTCAAGCTGATAGAGTCAACCCGCTGCTGAAGGTACATAATCATTCCAGAAAATTCGTAAGGGGACTGCTTGCCGTAGATCAACATTTGCGCCGGGACGTTGGCGAATTCGGTGAACGCGCTCACGTTGGCGCGCAGTGCGGGGAGCGTCCGCGCGAAGCTGGTTTGCCCGATGGTGATCCCGCCCCAACAGGGCAGATCGCACGCGCCGAAGCCGTAGGCGTCCCATTCGGCGGACGGCGGGAGCGCGGGCTGATCGACATATGGCGCGACGGCGATCAGCGCGGCACAGACGAGGGTCAGCGGAAGGATCAGGCGGAAGACGAGGCGCAGCATTAACATAGCGCCGCTATGGTAGCATACATCGGCGGTCTGTAGCTATAATCATGTCTATGAACGAACCCAAACCCTCGATCAAACCGCCGTCGGACTATTCCGGCATGGCAATCGCGTCGATCCTGATGATCGGGATCGGCTGGTACGGCTTGTTCCGCCTGATCACCACGCGCGAACCGCTGATCGACGCGCGCTGGCTCTTCTTCCTGCTGCTGCACATCGCCATCACCGGCACGACCATCCCACTGGCGCGCTATTTGAACATCCGCCTGACGCCGATCACCCGCCCCCTGCCCGGCACAGATGTGATCGTGCGGCAAAGTGTGTGGGCGGGGACGTATGTCGTCACGCTGGCATGGCTGCAACTGATCCGCGTGCTGACCGTGCCGATCATGTTCTTCATCGCGCTGGCGTTCGTCGTGATCGAGGTCTTCCTGCGCACCCGCGAGATCAGCCGGTAAGCCACTTGACGCAGGCTATACCGTTCGGTATACTGAGATCATGTGCGGCGAGAAGGCGGTCAATGGATAATCGCTCGAAACTCCTACAAACGGCGCTCCGGCAGTTTTCGACACACGGCTATGACGCCGTCGGTGTTCAGCAGATCGTCGATGAGGCGGAAGTAACCAAGCCGACGCTGTATCACTATTTCCAGAGCAAACGCGGGTTGTTTGAAGCGCTCGTCGGCGAAAAATCCGCCGGGCTGCTCGCCGATCTGCGCGCGGTGAGCAGTTATCAAGGCGATATCGTGCGGTCGATCACGCAGATCACGCAGTTCTATTTTGATTACTACCGCCGCGAACCCGCTTTCTACCGTCTGCTGCTCCTGACATGGTTTATGCCGCCGTCGAGCGAGGTCTATGCTGTCGTCGCCGACTTGCAGCGCCAGCAGTTCGACCTGATCGCTCGCCTGTTCCTTGATGCCAGTGCCGATCACGGCAACATGCGCGGGCGTCACCAACAGTACGCCGTCAGTCTGCGCGGGACAATCGATACCTATGTCGGCTTGCGCTTGCAAGGTTACTTTCAACTGGACGACGAGGGCAGTCTTCAGCGCATCGTTCACCAGTTCATGCACGGCATTTTCTCATGAGGTCTCTTTTTTTGCCCCGCTTCTATACCGAACGGTATACAAAGGATGCGACATGGTTTCCGAATGGCTTCAAGACGCCGTTTTCTATCACATTTATCCGTTGGGGTTGTGCGCTGCGCCGCCGCGCAATGATTTCCAGTCCGATCCCGTGCCGCGCTTGGATGTTCTGTCCACGTGGCTGGATCATATTCAGGGCTTGGGCGCGAACGCGATCTACTTGGGTCCGCTGTTCGAGTCGGGCGCGCATGGCTACGACACCGCCGACTATTTCCGCCTTGACCGGCGCTTGGGCACGAACGAGACCCTGCAAGCCCTGATCGCGGAGCTGAAGCGGCGCGGACTGCGAGTCGTGTTGGATGCCGTGTTCAACCATGTTGGACGCGATTTCTGGGCATTCCGCGATGTGATCGCGCGCGGGCAGGAATCGCCGTACTGCGGCTGGTTTTCCGGCTTAACCTTCGACCGATCCAGTCCGAAAGGCGATCCGTTCACCTACGACACATGGGCAGGACATTACAGCCTTGTCAAGCTCAACCTTGACCATGCCGGGGTGCGGCGGCATTTGCTCGACGCGGTGACGTTCTGGATCGACCAGTTCGACATCGACGGCTTGCGCCTTGATGCCGCCGACCATATCCAACCGGACTTCTTCGGCGCGCTGCGCGCTCACTGCGATCAGCGCAAGCCGGGCTTCTGGCTGATGGGCGAAGTCGTACACGGCGATTATCGCCGGTGGGCGAACCCGTCCATGCTCGATGCGACCACCAACTATGAGTGCTACAAGGGACTGTATTCCAGCCATGTGGATCGCAACTACTTCGAAATCGCCTACTCGTTCAATCGCCAGTTTGGATCGGCGGGCATGTACCGCGATCTGCTCCTCTACAACTTCGTCGATAACCATGACGTGAACCGGATCGCCAGCAGTTTGAGCAACCCGGCGCATCTGTACACGGTCTACGGGCTGCTGTTTACCATGCCGGGCATCCCGTCGATCTACTACGGCAGCGAATGGGGCATCGACGGACGCCGGACGGACGCGAGTGATCGGGCGCTGCGTCCCGCGCTTGACCTTTCCGCCGTGCGGACGTTCCCGCATCCCGACCTTGCCGCCGCCCTTCGCCGCTTCGCCGCTGTCCGGCACGCCGCGCCCGCGCTGCGCTGCGGGGACTATCGTCAGGTCTATCTGACGCACGAGCAGTTCGCCTTTGAGCGCCGCTCCGCCGAGCAGACGATCATCGTCGCCGTGAACGCCGCCGATCACGAGGTGACGATTGACCTCGACGGCATCGCGGGAAGCACGCTGCGCGACCTGCTCAACGATGGCGCAGTCTTCCGCGTGCAGGGTGGGCGGGTGGCGATCCCCGTGCCGAAAACGTGGCTGCGGATTTTAGCGATCACCTGAACGCCGCTAACTGCCGCCCGTGTTGTAGCCGAGCTTGCGCGGCATGTAGGCGCGTGCCACGTCGTGAATCCGCAAGATCAAATCATCGACCGGGTAAACGCTGACAGTAGCGTGTACCACCGGCGCATTGACGATGTGACCGCCATGCCGATCTTCGAGGCGGTAGCCGTGCAAGTGCAGCGGGCGTCCGCTCACCGAGATGAACGGCTGCAGGGACGGATTCGCCGCGTAGACGCCCTTCAACGCCCAGCTATCCGGCGCGTAGCGCGCGAAACGGAAGACCTGCTCATTGGTGTAGCCTTCTTTCAGATCGACACCGCCGAGCGGCATGTTATAGGCGTCGGTCGTTTCGACCATGCCGAACTGACCGTGAATGCTCACCCCGGCAACGCCAACGTTCAGGCGCTGGAGTTCCGCGACCAGCCAATCGTAGACATTCGGCACGTCGGTGATCTCGACTTTCATCACCTTCGCCGGATCGCACACGGCAAGTGCCAGAAACGGAAAATTCGCCTCCTGATCATCGGCGTCGAGGCGCGGCGTGACCAGCGGCGTCCCCTGCGGGCTTGGCTGCTGGCGCGTCAGGTCGATGATCGCGCCCACCGGATCGCTTGCCGGATCAGCCCACAGGAAAGCGGGGACTTCGGCTGTTCCATGCACGATCACCTCGCCGTTGCGGTGCAGCCAGTTGGTCGTGCCGATGCCAACGACAGGAAATGATTTGGGATACACGGCGAGGTCGCCGAGCACGTCGGCGGTGGTGACGGTGTGATACAGATCGCCGCGCAGCAGGCGATCGACGGTGTTGTAGACGAGCAGTGCAGATCGTGTCGCGGTCATGGTGCGGTTCCTCCTTGCGTAGAGTGCCTCACCCTAAGTATAACGTCAGTCAGCAGGGGCACGAACTATCATGCCCGCTATGGAAAGGACTCGCCATGACTGACAACCCCCTCCGTGCCTTGCCCGCCATCGATACGCTGCTCCACGACGCGGCGGCGCTGGTCGAGCGCTACGGTCGCCCTGCTGTAGTGACCGCGCTGCGGACAACGCTCGACCAGACGCGGGCGAAACTGCGCGCAGGCGAGGCAGTTCCGGCGGATCAGGCGGCGATCCTCGACGCGGCGGCGATCCGGCTTGCGCGCGACTTCCAGCCGACTCTGCGTTCCGTGATCAACGCGACCGGGATCATCTTGCACACCAACCTCGGCAGAGCGCCGCTCTCGGACGCGGCGCAAGCCGCGATCACACAGGCGGCGGCGAATTACAGCACGCTCGAATATGACCTCGACGCGGGCAAACGCGGCAGCCGCCTGACGCACCCGGAACGCGCGCTGCAAGCCGTCACCGGGGCAGAAGCCGCGCTCGTCGTCAACAACAACGCCAGCGCCGTGCTGCTGATCCTCTCGGCGCTGGCGCACGGGCGCGAGGTGATCATCTCGCGCGGGCAGTTGATCGAGATCGGCGGCGGTTTCCGCATCCCCGACGTGCTGGCGCAGAGCGGCGCGCATCTGGTCGAGGTCGGCACGACAAACAAGACGCGCCTCGCCGATTTCGAGCGGGCGCTCACCCCGGCAGCGGCGCTGCTGCTGCGCGCGCACGCCTCCAATTTCAAGCAGATCGGCTTTGTCGAAGCCCCGCCGCTCGACGGGCTGGCGAAGCTCGCGCACAAACACGGCGCGCTGCTGATCGACGATGTGGGCAGCGGTGCACTGCTCGATACGGCGGTCTACGGGCTGGATCACGAGCCGACGGTACAGGAAAGCCTCGCGGCGGGCGCGGACTTGGTCGCCTTCAGCGGTGATAAACTGCTCGGCGCGCCCCAAGCCGGGATCATCGTCGGCAAAGCGGCGCTGATCGACAAGCTCAAGCGGCATCCGCTGGCGCGGGCGATGCGCGCTGATAAATTGTGCCTCGCCGGGTTGATCGCCACGCTCGATCACTACCGCAAAGGCGAAGCCGTGACGCACATCCCGGTGTGGAGGATGATCGCCGCGCCGCTGGACAAGCTTGTGGCGACGGCACAGGCATGGGCGAATGAGATCGGCGGGGGCGCGGCGGCGCAGGTGATCGTAGGCGAGTCGCTGGTCGGCGGGGGCAGTCTGCCGGGGGCGACGCTGCCGACGGTGTTACTAGCGCTCGACGTGCCGAATGCGACCGACTTCGCCGCCAAACTGCGCGCCGCCGATCCGCCGGTGATCGCCCGTGTCGCCGATAGGCGCGTGCTCTTCGACCCGCGCACGGTTTTGCCCGCGCAAGCCCCGATCCTGACAAAAGTGCTATACGATCTTTACAATTCTTGACAGGAACAATCAGCGCAGTTAGCCGTCTCATGGTATTGTGAAGCACGAACCGCTGCTTACAACCTAAAGGCAATGTCGATGAAACGCACACTGATAGCTGCTGCGCTGCTGCTCCTCCTGACTCTCGTCGCCTTTTCTGCCTCGGCAGGCACGATCCCGGATAC
>JACSRG010000035.1 GCA_014879865.1 Anaerolinea sp. | reverse complement strand
GGCGCGGTCGATTTGATCAGCCAATCGACCAACCGCAGCGCCACATAGTTGAGCATGATCGTCGTGATGACCTCATGCGCGCCTGTGAACGCCTTGAGCGCGCCGGGGATTGCGCCCCACAGCCCGCCGCCGATCACGCCGACCGCCAGCAGCAGCGCCAATCGCAGCGCGAGCGGCAGTCCGTCGAGCAGCGGCGTGAAACCGACCCACACCGCCAGCACCGCGCCCGCGTACAATTGACCTTCCGCGCCGATGTTGAACAAGCCCGCTTTGAAGCCGAGCGCCACCGCCAAGCCCGCGATCACGAACGGGATCGCGCGCACCAGCATCGTTTCGAGGTTTTCGGGGAAGAACAGCAGCGCCGACCCACCCAAGCGCACATAGACCACGCTCGGCACGTCGTCGCTCGTATCGTCCGGCGTGCTGCTGTCGTTGTAGATCACGCCTGCCGGGGCGGCTGTCCGGTCGATCACGATCCGGTTGCCCGGACGCCGCACGACGAGATTATTCGCCAGCGCCGTGTCAAATTCGGTTTCGATGGCGGCTTGCACGTCGCTGTTGGTCAGCAGACCGGCGCTGTACATCTCGCGGATCACGCTGATCTGGTCTGCCAGCGCGGTCGGGTTGAGGATACCCGCCGCGTCAAGCTGCGCGATCACGCCTGCCGCCGCCCGCGCGCCGCTCATCCCGCCTTGCCCTGCATCCATCGCAACCAGATCATCCAGTTGATCATCCGTCGCGCCCGCTGCCGTCAACAGGGCGGAGCGTTCGACAAGGCGTGTCAACCGCACGATCCCGTATTCATCGACCAAGCGCATGTCCGCCAGCAGATCGCCGTCGCCGATCTGTTCGCTGATCGGCAGCAGCGCGGTCAGTTCGGCACGCTGCTCCGGCGTGATCGTTTCCAGCGCGGCATAGGTCGCCGCGAGATCGCGCACGACATCGCGTTCCAATTCGTTGAGCGCCGTGACGAACGGTTCAAGCGCGGCGAGGCGTTCCGCGCCAATCGCGCGGATGTCCGGCACGCTGTCCGCGAACGCGCTCAGGTCTTCGTCGGAGACTTCAGGGAACAGCGCCAGCGTTTCTTCATAACGGCGCACATTCGCCGCGCCGAGCGCGTTGACCTGATCGGCGTTGCGCGCCAGCACGCGCAGATCGCCCTGCGAGAGATCGCCCGCCGCCGCCAGCGCCAGCAGTTGATCGAAATCGTCTTCGGACGCCAGATCGTTGATCGTCAGTCCGGTCGAGCCTTCGATCAGCGCGGTGTAGGCGGTTCCGGCGATGTTCAAGCCGCGCCCGAAATCACCTTCCGCCCCGGTGAAGATCATGAACGGGACGGTGATCACGAGCGCCGTCAGCACCGCCAGCAGCGGCACGAGCGACGGCGAAATCCGCAGCCAAGAGCGTGTAACAGGGGCAAAAACGCCCCTCGGTTGCAGCGTTGTGTCGGTCATATCTTAGAAACTTCCCGCGTGACTGCTTTGGGGTCAACGCCAGCCATGAGTAAGCCGCACAGGTTACGCGATGCCTGCTGGATCGGTAGATCGTCCATGATTTTTCCCGCAAACATCACCACGACGCGATCCGACAGCGAGAGGATTTCGTCCAGTTCCGCCGAGATGAGCAGCACGCCCGCCCCGGCGTCGCGCATCCGCACGATCTGCCGGTGAATGAACTCAATCGAGCCGACATCCAGCCCGCGCGTCGGCTGCGCGGCGATCAACAGGCGGCAGTCACGCGACAGTTCGCGCGCGATGATCACCTTTTGCTGGTTGCC
>JACSRG010000036.1 GCA_014879865.1 Anaerolinea sp. | reverse complement strand
TCACGCCGCCGAGCGGCGGTTCGCCCGCATCCTGTTGGCCGTTGTAGTCAAGGTCGATCCAGGTGTAATCACCCAGGCGGGCCAGCGCGGGATCGTAGCCGTAGTAGTGGCTGGGATCGCTGTCGGTCGGCTGAAGGAGCTGGGTGCCCGGCGTGACCGGGTCGCCGTCGATCGGGTTGCCCGAACCATCAATGGCCGTGCCGATGACGCTGGCGATGTTGGCGTACTGGCCCAACTGCGGCGTCGGATCGACCCGCAGCGGTTCGCGCGTAGCAATCAGCAGGAAGGGCGGGCGGCGGAGCGCGTCCAACAGCGTTTTGACGGCGGCGCTGTCGTCGGTTTCGACATAATAGGCGATTTGCAGCAGCAGCGATTCGCGTTCGAGCAGCGCGCGCTGCTCGGCTTCAAGACGTGGCAAATTGAGTCCATAGACCTGTATGCCCATCTGCGCGCCGATGGCGTGTGCCATTTGCGCCTGACCGCTGTCCGCCGTGCCGACGAAGTTGGCGATGAGCCAATCCCCGGTCGCCTGCCGGGTCGCGGCGATGTGGTCGGCGGTGCGGCGGGCGTCGGCGGTTTGCTCGGTAGTGAGCAGCCCCGGAGTCAGCGGACGCATGAGCGGCGCGAGGCGTTCATCCGGGCGGTTGATGCCGCGCAGATAATCGACCATGCGCTCATCGAGATAAAGTGAACTGCTCGCGATGGGCTGCGCGGTCTGCGCCGCAAGCTGGAGCAGACGGTAGCGGCGCAGCGGCGCGGTTTCACTGAGGACATCGGGACGATCCGCGTCAAAGACGGCGTAGGCGAGATGCGGCGTCGGCGCGCGGCGGGTCATGTCGTCTTGCAGATAGGCATAGAGCGGCGCGAAGGTCGAATCGACTTCCGGCGCGAGACACAGCAGCATGATGTCGCGCTCAAAATCGGACAGGCGGAAGAGGCGCGTCAGCACGTCGAGCGCGGGCGCGTTTCTGCCCAACAGATTGACCTGCTCGGCGATTTCGGTGTCGAGATCGGCGGCGGTCTGCGCTAACGCCAACGCGTCGGCGTTTGTAGCATAGAACTCGGCGCGTGCCGCGCGATCTTCGCCACGCAGCAGCCAATCGACGTGGCGTTCGCTGATCACCTGCGCGGCGTATTCGCGGCGCGGATCATGCCCCCACTGGCGGCGCAGCCAGAGCGCGCGGCGTTCCAGCAGGCAGCGCAAGCGCTGCATGTGCAGATCGAGCACCTGCGCGTTCGCTTCACGCCATGACGTAGGGTTCGCGCGGATGGTCACAGCGGCAGCTCCACCCCATTCACGCCGCCGATGCTCTCCGCGCCGTTGACACGCACGCGGACAGGGTAGACTCCCGGATCACCGATTTCCGCCATGTCGGGCAGGGTGATCGTGATGCTGGTTGGCGAGGCGGCGGTGTAACTCTCTGATGGGAACAACAGCGGTCCGACGAGCGTTTCGCACTGCATGTCGCCGGAGAACAGGCGTGTCCCGTTGATGACCAGTGTATCCGGCGCGGTCGGGTTAATCGCTTGAATGTGCGGCGTGAGCATCATGATCGCTTGGTTGGAACGTGCGACGACGTTCGGCACACCCGGCGGCGTAGTCGAAACCTCGACGGTTTGCACACCCGGTTGAAGCTGCTGCTCGGCGCTGAGCGGGAAATCTGCCCCGTCGAAGGTGTAGCTCGTGTCAGGGATGACGACTTCGATCCGCTGCGGCGAGACGGGCAGCACGCGCATTTCCTGTCTCTTATACACATCTGACGCTGCCGACGACGGAGAGAGTGT
>JACSRG010000206.1 GCA_014879865.1 Anaerolinea sp. | reverse complement strand
GACGGCAAGATCACCCTGCGCATCACCGATCAAGGCATCGGCATTCCGCCGGAGTCCTTGAAGCACCTGTTTGAGCCGTTCCATCGCGCGGGGAATGTCGGCGCGATCTCCGGCACGGGGTTGGGGCTGCCCATCGCCAAAGAAGCGGTTGAACTGCACGCGGGCACGATTGCCGTCGAGAGTCAGGTGGGCGTCGGGACGACGTTCATCGTGGCGCTGCCCGCGCCGTAGCACCGCCCTACTTTTTCTTGTCCCGGTTCTTATACCACTCACTCAGAGTCTTGGATAGGACCTCCGACATGCCTTTCGCCTCCTCCTGCTTGATGATTTCCGAGGTCTTGATGATCGGGTAGCCGTTGTCGTCTTCCGGTTTGCCGCTGGCATCGCACGAGAAGGTGACTTTGATCTGGGCATGAAACAAGACCTGCTCCTCGCCCGGTTTGCCGGTGTCCCGCACTAAAAAGGTGTCGAAGGTGTCGATCTCGGTGACGTATTTCGCGCCATCCTGAATGAGCCGCGTAAACGTTCCCCGGTTGGGCTCCGGGTCGTCGAACATCATGATCTGTTTGTCGGTCTGGTGTCCGGGATCGTAATACGGGTAGGCAGGCGAGTTATGATCGACGCGGGTCGCGGGTTCGTCTTCCGGCTGCTGCCCGTCGGCGGTATCGCCTTTGAGGACGGAGAGCGTCAGGAATTGCAGCCACTTCAGGTTCACGTCGCGCCCATTGTCGTTGGTGTACTTGAAGGCAAAGCCGCCGACGCGCTTGAGGAAGTTATTGCCACCCATCGACTTCAGGTAATCGACGCCGCGCAGCACCTCCGCTGTGCCGCCGCCTTCGAGGTTGGTGCTTTTGGTCTCCTCGGCGGAGACGAATTGGCGCGTGTGCTTGTCTTCAACGCCGGACTGCTTGTTTTCCCAGTAGTCCTTGTTAACGTCACCCTCTTTGGGGTTGGTTGCTGTTCCCTTTTCCCAGTCATAGAAGACATTGCCGCTGCGCATCTCCGACACGCCTTGAGGATTGTCGCCCAGCTTGGCAAAATCCTCGCTGGTCTTGTTGCCGAGGTACGTCATGTCCCTGAGGTTATTGAAGCTCATTTCGCTTTCTGTGCCGTTCGGTTCTTTGACAACATACGTCCAGTAGATGCGTTCAGTACCGTCTTCTTTGACCTCAATCACTTGAAAGTAGGTCGTGCCTTCCACGAACACATCGCCCATGCTGTAGTCGTCGGGGTGCTCCAGTCCCTCCCCGTCGATGCCGCGCTGAAGCACGCGCCGCTGAACCATGCGCGTGAGGCGATGATTGCCGACATGCGGCTGCATTGCCTGTACGATCTGTGGCGTCACAGCATGGCGCAGCAGGCGGGCGGAGTCGGTCAGCGGGTTTGAGGAGACTTGTTCTTGGGGGTGTTCGTTTCGCCGAGAAGAGCGGGACGCGTTGTCATCCCGATGCTGCGGAGTTTTCATCGCTGCCTCGCCGTAGAAATAAATCGGACGCGCTCCTGAAGCGCGTCCGATCAATGAGCTTGCGGGAACTACGAGCAGACCATCGTGTAGCCGAAGGCGCGGATCACATCGTAGAGGATCGGGATGCGATTCCACAGACACGCCGAGTCCACGACCACCAGACCCACCACGCTCGAACAGCAGCAGAAGAGCGCCAGACCGGCACAGCCGATTAAGACCCAGCGCGTGGTATTGCGCGGTTCGTCTTCGCGCGCGGCGTACGGGTCATAGCCTTCTTGGTAACCGGGAGCAGCGGGAGCAGACGGCGCGGCGTTGTACGG
>JACSRG010000064.1 GCA_014879865.1 Anaerolinea sp. | reverse complement strand
GAAGAACGCCTCCGTCGTCTGCACCGTGAGTTCGCGGACGAACTGCTCCCGCCGCTCCGGTGCGACCATCGCGATCAGATCAGGGTTGACGTTGTAGACGAGGCTGAACAGCAGCACATGCTGGCTCTGCAATGCCTCGCAGCGCTGCGCGATCTCCCCGACCGATCCGCCCATGCCGTGATCCTCCCAACGCTCCCGACCGGCGGCGTAGCGCGCTCCTTCGTCGCGGCTCTCGCGGTAGGTCAGGTAGCGCAGCAGTCCTTTGGCGCGCTTCGCCTCGTTCGCGGTCGGCTTCTTGTACTGCACGTTGGCGACACACATCTGCTTGCGATCCATCCGTTAGCCTCCCGTCCGGCGGCGCGTCACGCTCTCAACGAATGCCGCAAACTGCGCCCGCAAGTCCTCGATTTTCGCGTCAAGTGCATCAATCTTGCCTTCGAGGTCTTTGGCGATTGCCTTGCGCGACCCGACCAGATCGGACTGATGCTGAAGATAGAAGCCGACCGCCTCACGCACGAGCGCGGCGCGGTTTGTCGTGTCGCCCTTACGACTGCGCGACCGATTGAGTTCGTCCAGCTTGCTCGCCTGATCGGGCGTAAAGCCGACCGTGAAGCGGATTTTGTTCTTGTCCCTGCTTTTCATGCACGCTCCTTCAAGTCGTGTTCAATTCGACGGCGCAAACTGCCGACTGGGTGAAAACGGAAGTACAGGCGCGTCAGACGTTCCGGTGCGCTGATGTCCATCTGCGCCCGGATCGCGCCGCTCGTCTTCATGCGCTGCACTTCAACGGTCAGCCTGCCGAAGTCGCGGATCACCACGTCGTCGGACTGCGCCAGCGCTGCGCTCCATACCTCGACCAGCACATCCAAGACCTCTGCAATCTGCTGCTGCGTCAGGTCGGGAAAGCGCCGTGCAACCTGCCTGATCACCTCACGATGGTTCATGTCTCCTGCCTTTCTGGTTCAGAAACGAACCGGTGCGCTTTGACCCGCGAAATTGGCGCGGGGTGGGTTGTGTAGACGGTACCAGTACCGTCTACACGTTCGGCGGGTGCTGTGCACCGCCGAACCGGTGCTGCCGCCGCAAGGCGCTGCACCGAAGCCCTGCGGCGATTGAGCAGCCAGCGTTTTAGCTGGCTGTGTTCCGGGAGAGGCACAGGGGGCGCGTCCAAACAATGGACGACGACAAGCGCACGCGCCCCCGCCTCGAACCGGAACGCGGACGCCGCCCAGCGGACAGTCCCCGCAGTGCGGACGGCGTCGAACGGCTTTTGCTGCTGCATGGCGAACACTCTCACCATCCGACTTTCCCCATCTTTGCTTTGCGGCGCGCGAGCGCATCGTTTGAGAGTCCGTCTGCGTTCTGCGCTGCACGCGGTTCAGATTGCACGACAGGTGGCGTATAGACACTGATCCGACCGAGCAGCCCTTCGAGATAGGCAGGCATCTCGTTCAACGCCCCGCGTATCCACGCCGTATCGTCCCGGAGTTGCAGCACGACACTTCCATCTACGGCGACGGCAGGTCGGCGGGTCGCTTCATAGAGGGGCAGTCCGCGCACATAGCCGCGCAGCAGTTCGCGGATCACTTCGCTGCGCTCGCCGTCCTGCATTCCTTCCCACCATTCCAAGATGTCGCGGTCGGTATCGAAGAAGGCTTTGAACGCGATCAACTTGTGTTCCCGTTTGGGCGGTCGTTTGCTGCTCATCCCCCCTCGCTTTCCGGTTTTACCGCCGTCAAACCGCTGGTCTAACTGGTAAAACCCGCTCATCGTGCCGTCTCCGCGA
>JACSRG010000257.1 GCA_014879865.1 Anaerolinea sp. | reverse complement strand
AGCACTGGCGGCTTTACCGATTGTCTGCTTCAGGCGGGCGCGGCGAAGGTCTACGCGCTGGATGTCGGTTATGGTCAACTCGCCTACACGCTGCGCCTAGACCCGCGTGTCGTCAATATCGAACGCACCAACGTCCGCTACGTCGAAACACTGCCCGAACCAGTGAGTTTCGTCTCGATTGATGCCTCGTTCATCTCGCTTAAACTACTGCTGCCGGTCATCAAAGGGTGGCTTGCGCCGCGCGCCGACGTGATACCGCTCATCAAGCCGCAGTTTGAAGCCGGACAAGCCGACGTCGGCAAGGGTGGTGTTGTCCGCGACCCGAAGATTCATGCCCGCGTCCTCGAAGAGGTGCTCAGCTTTGCGCTTGACATTGGCTATTCCGTACAGGGCGTGATTCGTTCGCCGCTCAAAGGACCCGCTGGAAATGTCGAATTTCTCGCGTGGCTCGCATGGGGGAGCGATCTGGTGTCGAAACCCGTTCCGCCGCTCATCCAAGCCGTCGTTTAACTCTGGGCAGCCTTCTGCTATACTTCCTTCGGGACGATTTGTGAGACAGGAACTCAATGAGACGCGAGAATATCCGCAATTTCTGTATTATTGCTCATATCGATCACGGCAAAAGCACGCTCGCGGATCGTTTGTTGCAGTTCACCAACACCGTAGCCGACCGCGACATGCAGGAGCAACTGCTCGACAGCATGGATTTAGAGCGGGAGCGCGGCGTCACGATCAAGGCGTCGGCGGTACGGATGACGTACACCGCCAAGAGCGGTGACGACTACGAGATCAACCTGATTGACACTCCCGGTCACGTCGATTTCACCTACGAAGTTAGCCGCGCGCTGCAAGCCTGTGAAGGCGCAATCCTCGTAGTTGATGCCAGTCAAGGGATCGAGGCGCAAACGCTCGCCAATGTCTACTTGGCGCTGGAACAAGACCTAGAGATCATCCCGGTAATCAACAAGATCGATCTTCCCGCCGCGCGCCCGGACTCGGTCGCGCAGGAAGTCGAGAACCTGATCGGCTTCCCCGCAGAAGATATCATCCGTATTTCTGCCAAGCAGGGTGTGGGCATTCAAGAAGTGCTCGAAACGGTGATCGCCAAAGTACCCCCGCCGAAAGGGGTCACCGAGACGCCGCTGCGCGCGCTGGTCTTCGACTCGCACTACGACTCGTATAAAGGGGTTGTGGCGTACGTCCGTATTGTTGATGGACAGCTTACGAAGCGCGACAATTTCCGGCTGATGTCTACGGATGCTGTGTTCGAACCCGTCGAAATCGGCATCTTTAATCCCGGCATGAAGCCGATTGAAAGCCTGAGCGCCGGCGAAGTTGGTTACGTCGCGACTGGGTTCAAAAGTGTACGCGAATGTCGCGTCGGTGACACGATCACACTCGCGACAAACGGCGCGACTGAGCGCTTACCCGGCTATGAACAGGCGAAACCAATGGTCTTCGCCGGGATGTACCCCACCGACAATGACGATTACGGCGAACTGCGCGAAGCCCTCGAAAAGCTTCAGCTTAACGATGCCTCGCTGATCTATGAACCGGAGACGTCGCAGGCGCTAAATTTCGGCTTCCGTGTCGGTTTCCTCGGTTTGTTCCACATGGACATCGTGCAGGAACGGCTGGAGCGTGAGTACGACCTAGACATTCTAGTCACCGCGCCAAGTGTGGAATACGAAATCCTTCAAAAATCGGGTGAACTCTTGAAGATTGACAGTCCCGCCTTCATGCCCGACCCGAATGACATTGACGAAATCCGTGAACCTTGGATGAAAATCCAGATTTACACGCCGGAGGAATACATCGGCGCGTTGATGGATTTGGTGATCAAGAAGCGTGGGCAGTTCATTACGATGGAGTACTTGGACAAAACCCGCGTTGTCCTTACCTACCGTCTGCCGCTCGCCGAGCTGATCGTCGATTTTTATGACCGCCTCAAGAGCACCACGCGCGGCTATGCCAGCCTCGATTATTCCTTCGACAAGTATCAGCCGGAGGACTTGGTCAAATTGGACATCCTCGTAAACGGCGATCCGGTGGACGCATTGGCGATCATCGTCCACAAGGACGACGCTTATCACAAGGGGCAGAAGCTCGTTAGCAAGTTGAAAGACCTGATTCCGCGCCAGCAGTTTGCCGTGCCGATTCAAGCGGCAGTCGGCAAGAAGGTCATCTCCCGCGCTGATGTCAAGGCGATGCGTAAGGACGTGCTTGCCAAGTGTTACGGCGGCGACATCACACGCAAGAAGAAATTGCTCGAAAAGCAGAAGAAGGGCAAGCGCCGCATGAAGATGATCGGCGCGGTTGAGGTGCCTCAAGAAGCCTTTATGGCACTCCTCAGCTTGGATGAAGAGGATTAAGCAGTGTGCAGAGGAGAGCGGATCGCTTTCCTCTGTTTTTTTCTCGCTTAACGGCTGATCCACCTGCGGACAGCATCAGCTTGCCCTGCCGGAATCTCGTCCATAGCTGTCAGATGATCAACGACAGCTTGAAGAGTCAGCAGTGGCAGCACGTCCACCCCATTCACGGCGATCTGGCGGCATTGCACAATACATACTGCCGCGTTGATTTCCAGCCCGACGCGCCGTGCCCCGGCAACCAGCCCATCAAACGACGAGGCGCAGCCGAGGCTGTTCGTCACCAACAAAGCAGCATGACCGATGTCATACGCGCCGACTAGATCGTCAACAGGAGTCGCCCCTGTCCCCCGGCTGTACACGAGCGGAATTCGCAAATGCAGAGACAGCGCCGTCCCAAAAGGGATAGCGTCAGCCGTTGCCAGCAGGCGGCTGAACGCACGCTGACCGATGAGCCCTGCCGCCTGTTCAGTGACGCTTGCCAGTAAATCGGGATACGATCCCAAGAGGCTCAATGCCAGATCAAACGGGAACGACTCGTTATGGCGATTGAATACACCAAATTGGATGAGCCCGGCTTCAAAGAATGCCTTTGCGATCATGCGTGGGTTTTCTCCGCGCTGACCGCTGCCCGCACCTGCTCGGCAAAGTCCTCACGACTGCCCGCATAGAGATACGACTCGCCTAGCAGTCGAATCTGATACACTCTCTGTGCACCGTTGGTCGCCAAGAAACGACTCTCGTGCGGCAGATAAAGATCGACGCCGGTCAGATGTTGGTTCGGCACTGCGACCACGACGAATGCCGCCCTCCCCTGCTCTGCTGTATAAGCAGCGGCAGCCTCAGTCTGAGTCACGGTGACGCCATCGACACAGAACCCTCCATCACTTGCGGCTTCGACGTAAGCACCCGTTGCAAACGGAGCATCGAGGATGGTGACGGTCGTGCCATCAGCGCGTGCATAGGCTATCGTCCGTTCGAGGGCAATCGCGCCCGCCGCGCCCAATGCCAGATAAGCCGCCAGATCGAACACGTACGCGCAGACCAGATCGCGTGTCACATCAATGATCGCCTTGCCGAAGGGCAGGAATGGATCGTCATAAGCGGCAATCGGCAGTGGCATCCGGCTCAGCTTGGGCGCGAGCAGCAGCGCGACATCGCTCCTGCGCTGCTGCTGTGCATCTGCCAGCTTCTCGTAAAAGGTGCGAGGCGTCACTGCACCCCTTCCGACTTTTCCTTCAACATGCGCCATGCCATCGACATCGCCCAAGTGCCCGTCCATGTGCGCGCGGTCTCCGACTCGCCGCCGAAACCGTACACCCGTGACCGAATCTTCCCGCCCACGCTGATCGCCAGCGCGCTGCCTTCGCCGCTGTCTGCCTGCTCGTTGATGTTTGGAAACGCGACGACGGCTATCGCGACCGCTGCGCCTGTCTCGGCGGCGAGTCTTTCGACGGCACGTTCTGCCAGCGCGCGAATCGGTGTTTCGGGGAAGTTTAAGCTTTCGGCAAGCGCGGCGGGGGTTGGCTGGCTCTGAACAGACTTGAGAACTGCCTCGCCGTTCGCCGTCGCCTTTACCCGTGAACTAATGACCGGGGCAATCCCCGCTTCCAGAATTGACACTGACTCGTCATCGGCACGCAGCAGATTCACAAGCGCGCCTTCGATGGTGTCGGTGTCTACGCCAAAGACGTACGTGCCGATCTTCTGGCGGAGCTGTGCCTCGACCACGCCGATCATCTGGTCGGCTTCCGCCTGTGTTGCCGCCTTAGCCGTGATCCTGACATCAATCTGACCACTATGAGCAGCCAACCCGACGGTCGGGTTACCTGCTTCCAGCAGTTCTGAGCCGATCAGCTCGTCCAGCGCGCTTTCGCCGATACCGGCTGCTTTGAGCACACGCGCCTTGATGATCTCGCCACTCAAGCCGTATCGTTCGCGAAAGTAGGGGATGACTCGTTCCGTAAACAGAAACTTCATCTCACGCGGCACGCCGGGCAAGCTGATCACACACTTGTCACCAACCTCGACAATGAAACTGGGCGCAGTGCCTACCGGATTCTCGATGATGATGGCGTCATCAGGAACATAAGCCTGCCGCCGGTTGTTTTCCGTCATTTGCACACGGAAGCCACTGAAACGCACGGCGATCTGGTCGAGCAGATGTTGGTGGAAGGTCAGTCCCCGGTTGGTTGCGGCGGAAACGCCGTCGCGGGTCATGTCATCGACTGTTGGTCCAAGTCCGCCACACGTAATGACAATGTCGGCGCGTGACAGAGCGAGACGAATCGAGTCTGCAATTCGTCCTACATTATCCCCGACGGAAGTCATATAATATACGTTCACTCCAATATCTCGGAGCGTTCTTGCGATAAAAACAGAGTTGGTATCTGTTATCTCGCCAAGGAGGATTTCCGTCCCAATTGCGACGATTTCAGCGGTCAGATCAGGTTTCATGAAAATCCCTGAGAAAATTTGCAAAATGTCGGGACACCACTATAATTTCCCTTCAAGAGTTGAATTTCGCAAGTCGGCAAGTTATTTGTGCAAATTCAACAAGTGATCCGATTCATCCGATACTTTTGTACGACTATTGTCTTACGGAGGATACCTCGTGGCAAGTGTTACTTTTAGACATGTGTGGAAGCGTTATGCCGGTAATACCGTCGCCGTCAAGGACCTGAATATCGAAGTCGCAGACAAAGAATTCTTGATCCTCGTCGGGCCCTCGGGCTGCGGCAAATCGACCAGCTTGCGCATGTTGGCGGGTCTCGAAGAAATCAGTGAAGGTGAAGTCTTGATTGGCGACAACGTTGTAAACAATGTCGCTCCGAAAGACAGAGACGTCGCTATGGTGTTCCAGAGCTACGCCCTCTACCCTCACATGACCGTCTACGACAACATGGCATTTGGTCTGCGCCTCCGCAAGACTCCCAAGAACGTGATCGACGATCGCGTTCGCGATGCTGCCAAGAGCCTTGGCATTGAGCACCTGCTTGATCGCCGTCCCCGTCAGTTGTCGGGTGGTCAGCGTCAGCGCGTCGCCGTCGGTCGCGCAATCGTCCGTGAGCCGAAGGTCTTCTTGATGGACGAGCCGCTGTCCAACCTTGACGCCAAGCTGCGCGTTGAAGCGCGTTCATTCATCAGCAAACTGCACCAACGCCTCGGCACGACCTTCGTCTACGTGACCCATGACCAAGTGGAAGCGATGACGATGGGTACGCGTATCTGCGTCATGAGCGCCGGTGAACTCCAGCAAATTGACACGCCGTACAATCTGTATCACAATCCGCGCAACGTCTTCGTCGCCGGTTTCATCGGCAGCCCGTCGATGAACTTCTTCGACGGCACGCTCCGCCTTCAGGATGGTGGCGTGGTGGTCGAAACGCAGAGCTTCCAGATTCGTATCCCGGCAGCCAAGGCAGAACCGTACCGCGCCCAAGCCGCCGACGGCAAGCGCGTTGTCTTCGGCATCCGTCCGGAAGACATCCACGATGTCGATTTCCAACCGCCGGGCATCACGCCGTCGATCATCGAAGCCAACGTTGACGTGGTCGAACAGATGGGTAACGAAATCATCCTGTATCTCGAAGATCGCGGCAAGACGTTCATCGCCCGTACAGACCCGCGCACGCACGCACGCGTCGGCAATCGCATGGGTGTCGCCCTGAACATCGACAACCTGCACATTTTTGACAATGACTCGCAGTTGTCGCTGGCGTATGATTATAAGGTGCAGCACTCGGTCGAAGGCGCGCCAATTAAGTAAGTTTCGATCCTCCTCTGTAAGAGATGAAGCCGCCCACGTCGTCTAATGGGCGGCTTTTTAATTTTAATTGAATGCTCACGCTGTCGATCTATAATGCGGCACGGAGCAAGTACACTGGGGGCAGTCGTGAAACTGACGGTATACCGCGATAGCAGCGTGTTCAAGCAACTAGAGCCGGAATGGAATGACCTGCTCCATCAAAGCACCTCAGATACTATCTTTTGCACGTGGGAATGGCAGTCTACGTGGTGGGACGCCTATCAAGCCGGTGACCTGCTGATCGCGACATGCCGCACGGACGACGGGCGCTTGGTTGGCATCGGGTCGTGGTTTATCGAAACATCGAATGGGGAACGCGTGGTGCGTACCATAGGCTGTGTCGATGTGACCGATTATGTGGACATTATCGCGCACAGAGACTTCATCGAGCCAGTGGCGTCTGCGCTGGCATCCGTGCTGCTCGAACATCGCGCGGAGTATGATCGGGTTAACCTGTGTAACATCCCCGAAGCGTCGCCGACACTGCCGACACTACCGGATCGCCTCAAAGAACTCGGCTTCAACGTCGAAGTTGTCTTTCAAGAAGTCTGCCCGGTGATTCACCTTCCCGACGATTGGGAAACCTACCTGAGCTTACTCGACAAGAAGCAGCGGCACGAGCTCCGTCGTAAAGTCCGACGCGCGGAAAGCGAGGCGCAAATCAACTGGTATAGGGTGGATGCGTCGCACGACTTTGACGAGGAACTTGAACGGTTTCTACAGTTGATGCGCTCCAGTCACCCTGAAAAAGCGCGTTTTCTCGACAACCCAAAAAACCTCGCCTTCTTCCACAAAATTGCGCCTATCGTCTTTCGCTGTGGCTGGCTGCGCCTGAGTTTTCTGGTGATTGACGGTGTTCCGTCGGCGACCTATTTCGATTTCGACTACAACGGTCGGATACTCGTCTATAATTCCGGTTTGCTGCCCGAAGCCCACGCTCATCTGAGTCCGGGAATCGTCCTGCTGTCGTATAACATCCGCCATGCCATCGAGGAAAAGCGCACCGTGTTCGACTTCTTGCGGGGCAATGAAATCTACAAATACCGCATGGGGGGGCAGGACACGAAGGTCTTCAAATTAAAGGCACAGATTCCAGCCTGAGCCGACTGCGAGGGGCACTGCTGCCCCTCGCGACTCCTTACTCGACCTAGCCGCCGTAGGCGTTGGGAATATCCGTCATGATCGTGCTGATATACGGTTCGCGTTCCTGCACTTGGAGTGCATCGGCTTCGCTGAGCACGCTCTGTCCCTTATAGTACAGCACATTGTTGAAGCCATCGTAACGATACCGGCGGTTCACCCACCCATAGCGGTTGTGCTGAAACACAACATTGAACTGGACGGCTTCATCTTCGAAGATGACCTTCTGATCGACCAACCACACCGGAGCAAACTGCTCTAGGTGAGGTTTCACTTTCTCGTCGCGCATGCGCAGCAGGACTTGTTCCGCCATTGCCTCTGTTCCTCGATCTCGTTGACAGACCTACGATTGTAACGAGATGCGCGCCAATCCGCTATGCCTCGACCTGCATAGTCGGTGCTTTCTCCGGTTGGTCGCCCAGAATCACCCGCACAGAGCGATCAAATGTGAAGTAGTTCCACACCCAATGGAGAAAAACCGCTAACCGGTTATGGAAACCGAGCAGCGCGATCAGGTGGAGAGTCAGCCACGCGATCCATGCGAGGTAGCCGCGCAGCTTAATCCTGTTGAAAATGTATGCTACCGCTCGGCTGCGCCCAATCGTCGCCATGATGCCCCGGTCGATGTAACGGAACTCGTGCGGCTGCCAGCCCTTCAAATCGCGGAGGATATTTTCAGCGGCGAGCACCCCCTGCTGCTTTGCGACAGGGATCATCATCGGATAAGGTTGACCGTGCGCGTCTTCAAGATACGCCATATCGCCGACGACGTACACACGCTCAAGACCTTCGACCTCCGTCGTAGGCTTGATCCGCACGCGTCCGCCGCGCTCAAGCTTCACGCCGAGCATGTCCGCCAGCGGCGATGCTTTGACGCCAGCCGCCCAGATCAGCGTGTGCGTGCCGATCTTGCTCCCGTCCTTCAGGACGACGTAATTGCTGGCTGCCTCCACGACGGGCGCGCCTAAACGCACTTCAACGCCCAGCGATTCGAGCTGTTCACGGGCTGCGCTGCGCAGTTCTTCGGGGTACGGAGCGAGCACCTTATCGGTCGCCTCAACCAGTACGATACGCGGCGTTAGGCCCGCAAACTCGCGCTGGAAAACCTTCGCATAGAGTTCATACAGCGCGCCCGCCGTCTCTAACCCGGTTGCGCCTGCCCCGACGACGACGACAGTCGTCAAGGCTTGGCGGGCATCGCTGTCCTGTGTCCAGACTGCGCGCTCGAACAGCCGCAGAATGTGATTTCGCAGCGCAAGCGAGTCATCAAGCGACTTCAGCTCAAAGCTGTTTGCCTTGACCTGTTCATTGCCGAAGAAGTTGGTCACGCTGCCTGCGGCTAAGATCAGGTAGTCGTACTGTTCTTCACGCTCACGGTCGTCGCCGTCGGACATGCGCACCGTGATAACCTGCCCTGCCGTGTCGATGGAGGTGACTTCCGCCAGCAGAAACGAGATATTCCCCGCCCCACGAAAGACCGGGCGAACCGGATGCGCAATCTCGCTCGCTTCTAAGCCACATGTCGCTACTTGATACAGCAGCGGCGTGAAGGTATGGTAATTGTTGCGGTCGATCAGCAGTACGTCGATTTCACGATTCGCTAACACGCGGGCAGCATGCAAGCCGCCAAATCCCGCGCCGACGATTACGGCTCGTTTGGTCATTTGTATTCGCCTCTGGTCACATCTTTGTGATGACTTTCACATTATACCGAATTTTGTGAAAATTGGAACAATACTTTAGGCGGATTTTTCGCATCCCCCGCTAAGTTCGGGGTATACTCTCGGCGCGATTCTGCTGGAAGACAGGCTGCATGACCACGTTTGAACACTCTACCTTCTTGTCGCCGTTCACATGGCGTTACGGGACCCCCGTGATGCGTCAGCTCTGGAGCGAAGTCCACAAGCGGCGGCTGTGGCGGCAGCTCTGGGTCGAGCTTGCCCGCGCGCAGATGACCGCCGGGTTGGTGACGCCGGAGCAGGTCGCCGACCTCGCTGCCAACGTCGATGCAGTGGACATCGAACGCGCCGAGCAAATCGAAGCCGACATCCATCACGATTTGATGGCGGAAGTCCAGACCTTCGCCGAACAATGTCCAATTGGCGGCGGGATCATTCACTTGGGCGCGACCAGCGCCGACATCGAAGACAACGCCGATGTGCTGCGCATCCGAGACAGCCTAGATCACATCATAGCAGCGATGCGCGATCTACTCCGCGTGTTCGCCGATCAGATCACGACGCTCGCCGATGTTCCGATCATGGCGTTCACGCACATCCAACCCGCCGAGCCTTCGACGATGGGCTATCGACTCGCCCTGTACGCGCAAGACCTGATCGAAGATTACCGTTCGCTCGTCGCCTTGCGGCGCAATCTGCGCGGTAAAGGCTTCAAAGGTTCAGTCGGCACGGCTGCCGCGTATGCCGAACTACTTGACGGAACGCCGCTCTCGGCGGCTGACCTCGAAGCGCAAATCATGTCCGCGCTCGACCTGCCCGCTTTCCCGATTGCCTCACAGACGTATCCCCGGAAGCAGGACTGGCAGGTGATTAGCGCGCTGGCGGGCGCAGCCGGTAGTCTGTACAAATTCGCCTTCGATTTGCGTTTGCTCCAGTCTCCGGTGATCGACGAGTGGCACGAACCATTCGGGTCACGTCAAGTTGGCTCGTCCGCCATGCCGTTCAAGCGCAACCCGATCAACGCAGAAAAGATGAACAGCCTCGGTCGGCTGGTCGCATCGCTGGTCGATGTCGCCTGGAACAATGCCAGCCATTCGCTCCTCGAACGCACGCTGGACGACTCGGCGAACCGGCGGGAAATCCTGCCGGTTGCTTTCTTGGCGCTTGACGAAATGCTCAAGGTCGCCAAACGGATTCTCTCCGGCATGGTGATCGATTACAGTGCCGCCGCGCGCAATTTCGCCCGCTTTGGCGTGTTTTCTGCGGTCGAACGGGTCATGATGGCAGCCGTCAAAGCCGGAGCAGATCGCCAGCAGATGCACGAGCATCTCCGCCAGCATAGTATCGCCGCTTGGCAGGCGATGGCAGCCGGAAGCAGTAACCCGTTGATCGAGGCGCTGGCTTCCAGCCCTACCCTGCTCGCTCACCTGACTCCTGATACTATTCGCGCACTGCTCGATGCGTCTGCCCACATCGGCGATGCTCCGGCGCGCGCGCGCCAGTTTGCTACCGACATTGCACAAACACTTGAGGACAACTAGCTATGCCCCGTGCATTAATCAGCATACACGACAAAACCGGCTTGGTTGATTTCGCCACACAGCTTGTCACATCGGGATGGGATTTAGTCGCCAGCGGCGGCACCGAGCGCACACTCCGCGAAGCCGGGCTGACGGTGACGCCAGTTGAACAGGTGACACAAGTCCCGGAACTACTCGGTGGACGTGTTAAGACGCTGCATCCGGCAATCCATGCAGGCATCCTCGCGCGTGATCGCGCCGAAGACCTCGAAGACCTCAAGCGGCTGAATTACGCTCCGATCAACATGGTTGTCTGTAATTTGTACCCGTTTCAGGAAACGATTGCTCAACCCGGTATCACCTTGCAAGATGCGATTGAGCAAATTGACATCGGCGGCGTGACCTTGCTGCGCGGCGCGGCGAAGAACTTCATCCATGTC
>JACSRG010000568.1 GCA_014879865.1 Anaerolinea sp. | reverse complement strand
AATCCGTCTCCTTTGCGTCTCCAAGGTGCTTGACGGCAGTGACGGAAGCTCCTAAGCTGACAGCTACTGGTATCGCGCAGGAAGTCTTTTGAGTTCTAATCTGATGAAACCCAGATTTGACACGGATCGTTCCCTAGACCGAATTGCTGCCATCTTGCTTCTCATTTTCGTCCTCGCAACCTTGTTTCTGCCGCTTGCTGTGACACGGTATTTTCAACGGCAGGCAATTGACGCAGCGGTCGCCACCGACATTCACGACGAGATTCTAGACCTGCAAAACACAACTGAGGAATTGCAGGAAACGGTCAATGAACTGCAAGCTCAAGCGGATGACCGTGAAGTGTCTGTCGATCTGGAACGGATCGACGAAACACTAGCAGAGATGAGTGAACAGATTGAGCAAATCGGTGATGCGCTAGGCACGCGAGAGCAAACCGAAGAAGCTCCGCTTAGCGGAGCGGTGGTCGATGAACCGCGTGAGCAGCCGGTCGATGAGCCGGTCACAGTGCAAGGTGAACTGCTGACACTTATGGGTTGGACGGTGGGACTCTTGAGCATTCTCACCGCTGTCATTTGGGCGACTGTCATGATCCTGCGCGGCAAACGACGCAGACGCCCTTCGCCCACTGTGCGGGATATATGGTGATCAACATGAATTGACCGCCACGTGCCCTGCACGCCACGATGTGTTTTTCTGAATACAAGGAATTTGCCAATGAACGACATTCAGATTACGGTGATCGGTGCGGGACACGGCGGAAAGGCGATGGCGGCAGAGCTCGCCGCGCGTGACTTTCCCGTTCGCCTCTATAATCGCACCTTCAGCCATATCGAGACTATTGCCGAGCGCGGTGGCATTGCCCTCAGTTTCTGGGATGGGCATACTGCCTTCGGCGAAATTCAGGTCGCTACCAGCAACCTTGCTCAAGCGGTCGATGGCAGCCGCGTAATCATGGTGGTTGTTCCCGCATCCGGGCATTATGATGTCGCCGCCGCCCTCGCGCCGCATCTACAGGACGGGCAAATCATCGTGCTGAATCCGGGGCGTACCGGCGGTGCACTGGAGTTCCGGCAGGTGCTGAGAAAACACCAATGCGCAGCCGATGTCATCCTCGCAGAAGCCGAGACCTTTTTGTTCGCCAGCCGCAGCACCGGACCGACTGAAGCGCATATCTTCCGCTGCAAGAACTCACTGCCGCTCGCGGCGCTGCCCGCATGTCGCACACAAGATGCCCTCGCCATTCTCAAACAAATCTATCCTCAGTTTACGTTTGCGCGAAACGTGCTGTACACGAGCCTGAATAACATGGGCGCAGTCTTTCACCCGGCATTGACCTTACTCAACGCAGGCTGGATCGAGTGCTCACAGGGCGATTTTGAGTTTTACATCGACGGCGTGACGCCCGCTGTCGCCCGCGTGTTGGAACGGGTGGATCGGGAGCGGGTGACGGTGGCGACGGCGATGGGTATTCGCGCGCAGTCTGCGACCGACTGGCTGGCGCGTGCTTACTCGGCGCACGGAGCCACGCTGCATGAAGCCATTCACGCTAACCCCGGTTACAAGGGGATCAATGCGCCTGCGACCGTGCAGCATCGCTACATCTTTGAGGACGTCCCCTACAGCCTTGTCCCGATGGCGGCGTTCGGACGCCGTTTCGGGGTCGATGTACGCGGCATCGAAACGCTCATCGACATGGCATGCATCATCCATGGCACCGATTACCGCCATCGAGGGCGCACGCTAGAGCGCATGGGGTTGGAAGGCTTGTCAATCGAAGAGATTACGCAGTTGGTCGAAACTGCCGTAATTCCTGAACCGTACTAAAGGGACGCTGATGTGTGGAATTACAGGAGCACATGGAGGCGGTTGGGAGGGCGCGGAGCAGGCACTCGGTCTGCTCCGGCATCGCGGACCCGATGGGGAAGTGGTCACGCCGTTTGCGAACGGCTATCTGGGTCATACGCGCCTCGCCATCGTCGATGTGGCGGGTGGGCAGCAGCCGATGCCTGATGACACCGGTAAGCGCTGGTTGATCTGCAACGGGGAAATCTACAACCATCCGCTGCTGCGCGAGAAATACAGCGCGTACGCCTTCAAAACGCATTCGGACAGCGAGGATATTCTTGCCGCGTACCATCAATGCGGCGCTGACGTGATGCGACAGCTAGAGGGCATGTATGCGTTCGCGATTCGCGACGGGGAGGATCTGCTGCTCGCGCGCGATCCCTTAGGAATCAAGCCGCTGTATTTCGGTCGCAGCAACTCGACCCTGTACTTCGCGTCCGAGATCAAGGCGTTGCAGGATCAGGTGGATGCGCCGGAGGAGTTCCCCGCCGGGCATGTCTACACGAGCAGGCAGGGAATGCGCCGCTACTATGACCTTGAAGCGGCGGCACGGCGGCAGTCTGAGCCGGATCGTCGCGTTACCCCCGCCGATGTCCGCGCACAGCTAGAGGAGGCGATCATCAGCCACCTCATGTCCGATGTGCCGCTCGGCGTATTTTTGAGCGGCGGCTTGGACAGCAGCATCATCGCGGCGGTGGTTGCGCGCGAACAACCGAACGTCCATTCCTTTTCGGTCGGGATGGCGGAGAGCCGCGATCTGGTGTATGCGCGAGAAGTCGCCCGGCATATCGGCACGACGCATCACGAGGAAATCTATACCGAGCAAATGATGATCGATGCGCTGCCGGACGTGATCTACTATCTGGAATCGTTTGATCCCGCGCTCGTGCGCAGCGCAGTCGCCAATTATTTCCTCGCACGGCTGGCGCGCCGCTACGTGAAGGTGATTCTGTCGGGAGAGGGTGCGGACGAACTGTACAGCGGTTACAGCTACCTCAAGCGCTTCAAAACCCCGGCTGAACTGGAACAGGAACTGCTGGAGATCACGGCGGAACTGCACAATCGCAATTTGCAGCGCCTTGACCGGATGACGATGGCGCACGGCTTGGAAGGGCGCGTCCCATTTCTGGATCGGCGTTTTGTGGAATTTTCGTTTACCGTTCCGATTGAATTGAAGCTGTACGGCGCAGATCAGACAGAAAAGTGGATTCTGCGCAAAGCGTTCGAAGACCTGCTGCCGTATGAGGTGGTCTGGCGTCCGAAAGAGAAATTCGCTGAGGGGGCAGGGTCGGCGCATGTGTTCGTGCGCCTTGCCGACCGGACGATCACCGACGAGGTGTTCGCGCAGGAAGCAGCGCTGGCACTTGAGGAAACCGGACACACGATCCGTTCCAAAGAAGAACTCTACTATTACCGGGTGTTCCGGCGCTTTTTCAAGGCGTCCACTGTACCGCTGGTTGGGTTCAGCCGCAGTTTGTAGCTTGGAGATGTGAATGTCTGAACAACGTCCGAAAGTCGTCGCCGCCAGCATCGGCGACTGCGTGCATGTTGCCGGTGTCACGCGATTTCTCTCAATTGCCGAGGATCAGGGGTACGAGACCTATTTCACCGGACCCGCCACCGATCTTGAGACGTTCCTCGATGCGATTGTCGCGCGGCAGCCGGAAGTGATCGGAGTCAGCTACCGCCTGACCCCGGACAATGCGCGCACCCTGCTCACCGAACTGGGCGGGATGCTCGAAAGCGCCGGAATGCTCGGCAAAGTGCGTGTGTTATTCGGGGGGACGCCGCCCGTCACCGCGATTGCGCGTGAGTTCGGCTACATCGATCAGGTTTTCAGCGGTGAAGAATCGCCGTACCAGATTCGCGCGGCACTGCGCGGTGATGCAGCAGTCGATGCGGATGAGACGTTCTTTCCGCAAACGGCAGTCGAGCGCATTCGCTGGAAAGCACCGTATCCGCTGCTGCGCCATCATTTTGGCATCCCCGCGCTGACCATCGAGCCGACGGTCGAGGGGATCAGCCAGATCGCCGGGGCAAAAATCCTCGACGTGATCTCGCTCGGGGCTGATCAAGACGCGCAGGAGAACTTCTTTCGCCCGTACCAGCAAGACCCGCGCAGCAAAGGGGCAGGGGGGGTGCCGTTCCGCACGGAAGATGATCTGCGGCGCTTGTATGCCGCCAGCCGTCAGGGGAACTATCCTCTGCTGCGCTCGTATTCCGGCACAGCGGATCACATCACTTACGCGGACATGCTCGTGCGGACGATTCAGAATGCGTGGTGCGCAACCTCGCTCTTCTGGTTCAACGCGATGGATGGACGCGGACCCTCGCCGCTCGAACAGTCGATCTGCGAGCATCAGGAATTGATGCGCTGGCACGGCGAACGGGATCTTCCCGTCGAAGGGAACGAAACTTACCATTGGGGGATGCGCGATGCGCCGGATGTGGTGGTGTGCGCTTCCGGCTATCTGTACGCCTATAACGCCAAGAAGCAGGGCGTACGCGATTATATTCTGACCTATATGTTCCAGAGTCCGCCGCATCTCTCCAACACGATGGATTTGGCTCGCTGTCTGGCGATCCTCGAGTTAAGCGAAGCGCTTGCCGACGACAGCTTTCGCATCTGGCGGCAAACACGCACCGGCTTGTTGAGCTATCCGGTCAACATGCACCGGGCGCGGGCGCATCTCGCGCAGAGCACACTGCTGCAAATGTCGGTGCAACCGCACATCATTCATGTGGTCGGGTATACGGAAGCAAATCATGCGGCGAACGCGGATGAGGTGATCGAAAGCGCGCTGATGACTCAGGAAGTGGTCGAAACGGCGCTGCGCGGCACGCCGGACATGACCGCCGATCCGCAGGTACAGACGCGCAAGCGGCAGTTGATCGACCAAACGCGCCGGTTGATCGATCAGATTGCGGCATTGGGGGGCGATCACCCTGATCCGCTAACTGATCCGGGAACACTCGCCCGCGCGGTCGCCGCTGGACTGCTCGATGCGCCGCAGTTGGTCAACAACCCGTATGCGCTCGGTCAAGTACGCACACGCAGCGTGAACGGCGCGATAATCGCTGTTGAGCGCGGATAAGGTAGTCATGCATTAAGGCGCGCGGTGATCAGTCAGCATATCCTCATTCGAGCTTAATTCGTCGTTTATGCGGAAATGTTGAAGTTACATTTATAATTGCGTGCAAAGAATCCCTCTTTATTTCAACGCGCACGGAAACTGCATAGAAGGTGAGGTGAAAGTGAGGTGGTGGCGCTGATCACGGCTGTATTCGCCCCGGCGCTTGCGGCGTTGCTTTTGCTAACGCCGCTGCGCAAACGTCCAATTTGGGTCACACTTGTCCCCGCTGGATTATTTGTCTATTTTCTAAGTCAGGTTGGCGTCGGAAGCTCACAGCAGATCATGATCCCATGGGTTCCATCGATGGGTGTTAATTTGAGCTTCCAACTGGATGGTTTGGCGCTGCTGTTCTGCCTGATAATCACCGGGATCGGCGCACTGGTGCTGCTGTATTCCGCCGGATATTTTGAAGAACGCCGGATGTATGCGCGCTTCAGCGCCTACACGTTGATCTTCATGACCGCGATGCTCGGCATCGTTACGAGCAGTAATCTGCTCATGCTGTTCGTCTTCTGGGAGATCACCAGCCTCACATCGTACCTGCTGATCGGTTTCAACCATGATAAGGAAGATGCGCGCAGTGGTGCACGTCGCGCGTTGATCACTACCGGCGGTGGTGGGCTGGCACTCATGGCGGGTTTTGTGCTGATCGGCTTGATCGGCGGCTCGTTCGAAATGAGCGATCTGCTCAGCCAGCGCGAGACAATCCAGAGTCACGCGCTGTACATCCCTGCGCTGCTGCTCGTATTTGCCGGGGCGTTCACCAAGAGCGCGCAGTACCCGTTTCACTTCTGGCTGCCGGGGGCAATGGCTGCTCCGACGCCTGCCAGTACTTATCTGCATTCCGCGACGATGGTTAAAGCGGGCGTCTTCCTGCTGGCGCGGATGAGTGGCTTGCTCAACGATACGCCGACATGGGATGGGATTACGCTCATCGTCGGTTTGATCACCTTCCTGTATGGGGGGGTGATGGCGCTGCGTCAAACCGACTTGAAGGGAATCCTTGCCTACAGCACGGTGAGCTGGTTAGGCGCGTTGGTCGCCGTGCAAAGCTCGAACAGCGAGTACGCAGCAATCGCGTTCGCGGTCGGGGTACTGGCGCACGCGCTTTATAAAGCGGCGTTGTTCCTCACGGCGGGCAGTGTCGATCACGGTGTCGGCACGCGTGACATCACGCGGTTGGGCGGTTTGTTCCGTGCCATGCCGTTCACGTTTGCAGGCGCAGTGATCGCTGTAGTCAGCATGGCGGGGATTCCGCCGCTGTTAGGCTTTCTTGCTAAAGAACTGCTCAAAGCGTCGGCACTCTACGAGGGACAGCCGGATGCGTTCCTCGTGATTTTCCCGGCAGCAGCGGTGATTGGTTCTGCGCTCACCGTGACCGTCGCGCTCCGGTTCTTGTGGGACACCTTCATTCGTCCCATGCCCACCGATGAACATCACCATCCACATGAAGTCTCCCCGGTGATGTGGGTAGGCGCGCTGGCACTGGGGAGCTTGACGCTGATCTTGCCGCTGACGCTGCCCCTCACGCTTGATCCGCTGATCGGGGGTGTGGTGGACGCAATTCGCCATGAACACAGCGAAGTCCATTTGCATCTGTTCGAGGGGATCACACTGCCGCTGATCCTGAGCGGGGTGTCGATTACACTGGGCGTAGTGCTCTTTTTGATCCGGCAGCGCGTCATCCCGCGCCTGTCCCGGCTGCCTGACTTCGACACCGCCGCCATCTACCACTGGCTGTTCTACCGCGCGCTGCCGGATGGCGCGTCGTGGCTAACCACCCGCCTGCAGAATGGACGCTTGCATTTCTACCTGCTGACCGTGATTGGGACGCTCATCAGCCTGACCAGCGCGCTGCTGCTGCTTGGGCAAGTCAGCGTGATCAACGAGACGAGTCTGGCAGGGATTGACCTGATCGCCGCGCTGGTCTGCGTTCTGCTCATCGTCGGCGCGATCGCCGGCGTGATTGTGCCCACGCGGTTGGGCGCAATTGCCATACTGGGGATCGAAGGCGCACTGCTCTCGCTGCTGTTTGCGCTGTTCGGCGCTCCTGATCTTGCCTTCACACAGTTGACTATCGAAGTGGTAACGCTCGTCTTGTTCGTGCTGGCATTCCATTTCTTGCCGAACGCCTTCAGCAGGAAGCGGTCGCGCGCGACGAACCTGTTCGACATCGCCTTCGCGGCAGCCGCCGGGCTGGTCGTGACACTCCTGATATTGGCTGCAAACTCCAACCGGGTTGGGGAATCGATCAGCGAGTGGTACGTGGAGAACGCAGTACCGCTCGGACACGGGGACAACGTCGTCAACGTGATCCTCGTCGATTTTCGTGGACTGGATACGCAGGGGGAAATTCTCGTGTTGATAATTGCCGCACTCGGCGTGACGGCACTGCTCCGGCTGCGCCCATCGGATCAAGCGCGCGGTCAGTATCTACCCGCCGACCCGGAAACGAGCATCTCGCTTCCGGTCGAAACTGACCTTAATTTACAAGTCGAGGAAGAAACATGACGCAGTCGATGTTCTTTCGCTTTCTGGCGCGGAGCATGATGCCCGTCCTGATCCTGTTTTCGTTGTTCTTGCTCTTGCGCGGGCATAACTTACCCGGCGGCGGTTTTGTTGGCGGGTTGGTCGGGGCGCTCAGTATCGTCTTGATGACCCTCGCCTACGGCGCGGATGAAGTTCGTCAGCGTCTCCGCGTCGATTTTCGCCGCATGATGATTTACGGGCTGGCGATTGCTCTGTTAGCCGGTCTGTTGGGCTTGGTCACTGGCAGCGCGTTTCAAGATGCTGTCTGGTGGTCGCTCTTTCTTCAGGGGATCGGACGGATCGAATTGAGCACGCCGCTGCTGTTCGACGTGGGCGTGTACATCGTCGTCCTGAGCGTCACATCGACCATCGTCATGGATATGGCTGAAGAAGGCGAGCGGGAGGATACCTGATGCTGCTCATTTTTGCGCTGACCGTCGGCGTCATCTTCGCGTGCGGCATTTACCTGATGCTGCGCCGCAGTACGGTGCGGCTGATTATCGGGCTGTCGCTCATCACCTATGCCGTCAACCTGCTGATCTTCTCGGAAGGAGATTTGGGTCGGCGCGCCGCGCCCATCATCGGTTCCGGTACCGAACAACCGATGGCAGATCCGCTGCCCCAAGCGCTGATCTTGACTTCCATCGTGATCAGTTTTGGTATGCTGGCATTTGCGCTGGCGTTGGCATATCGTGCCAGCCAAGCGGCGAAGACGGACAATATCGACGTGCTGCAAAGCACAGATCGCGACCTGTGACATGCAGCCGTACATCGTACTTCCGCTGATTATCCCGCTGCTCATGGCGCTGACGGTGCTGGCGCGCTTCCGAACCTTTCGCCGCCGCCTCGCTCTCATTGGCGCGCTCGCGAATTTGCTCGCCTGTATCGCGCTGCTCATCATCACCGAGACGGGGGAGGTTCAAGTGTCGCAAATGGGGGGGCATCCCGCGCCCTTCGGGATCACCCTCGTCGTCGATCCCCTCAGCGCAATCATGCTGACAATCTCGTCGATCATCATGTTCACCGTCGTGATCTACTCGCGCACCGCCATCGACGCCAACCGCGAACGTTTCGCCTACTATCCGCTGCTCGGCTGCCTGCTGCTCGGAATCAACCTCGCCTTTCTGACCGGTGACTTGTTCACGTTATATGTCGCCTTCGAGATCATGCTGATGGCGTCGTTTGTGCTGCTGACATTGGGCGGCGAACGCGGACAGCTTGAGGGCGGGCTGAAGTATGTCGTCCTCAACATTGTCGGCTCGACGCTGTTTCTGATCGCCATCGGGCTGACCTACGCGGTCGCGGGGACATTGAATCTTGCCGACCTTGCGCAGCGGCTGTTAAGCGCGCCGTCGTTAGGGATTACTACCGTGCTGGCGGGGTTGTTCTTAATCGCCTTCGGGATCAAAGCGGCGATCTTCCCGCTGTTCTTCTGGCTGCCAGCGTCGTACCACACCCCGCCGATAGCGGTCACGGCGCTGTTCGGCGGCTTGCTGACCAAAGTCGGCATTTATTCGATGTGGCGCGTCCTCGTCATGGTGTTCTCGAATGAACTCGTCGTCTTACAGCCGCTCTTGCTTGGACTAGCAATGTTGACGATGATCACCGGCGTGTTGGGCGCGGTCGCGCAGATGGAACTGCGCCGACTGCTCTCGTTTCACATCGTCAGCCAGATCGGTTATCTGCTGATGGGAACAGCGCTCCTGACCCAAGCGGGACTCGCCGGCGCGGTCTTCTTCATGGTTCACGTGATTCTCGCGAAGACGGCGCTGTTCTACATCAGCGGTATCGCTCACGCGGCTCAGGGCAGCTATGACCTCAAAAAGCTGGGTGGAATGCGCGAGACGCACCCCGGCGTGGCGCTGCTGTTTTTGCTGGCGGCGTTTTCCCTCGCCGGACTGCCGCCGCTCTCCGGCTTCTGGGCAAAACTAATGCTGATCCGCGCGGCGCTGGAAATCGAACAGTATCTCGTCGTCGGGGTCGCGCTTGGCGTCAGCCTGCTGACGATGTACTCGATGGTGAAAATCTGGAACGAGGCATTTTGGACACCGCCAGCGCCGGGGCGCATTGCGTCGATGCTCACCCGGAACGAGCGCCTCAGCCTGCTGATCCCCGCGTCGGTACTGGTGATTCTGATTGTGGTGGTCGGTCTGCTGGCGGAACCCATGTATCGCTTGTCCTCACAGGCGGCGAATACGGTCATGCAGCCCAGCGTTTACATTGAGAGCGTCCTGCCCGAAAGCGGGGTCGAGGAATGACCTATTTTCTGATCAACATTCTGCTTGCGTTTCTCTGGGCGTCATTTCAGGCATTTCGTCCGCTCGACATGCTGACCGGGTTTGCGCTGGGGTATGGGATCATCTGGCTTACGCGCGCTTGGCTCGGCGAAGATGCTGCCCGTTACGTCTGGCGTATCCCCCGCTTTCTGTTCTTCTTGGGTTATTACTTCGTGGAACTCTTCACTTCGACGCTCGTGGTTGTGCGCGCGCTCTTTCAATCGCAATCCGCGCTGCGACCGGGGATCGTGGGCTATCCGCTGGAAGCTCGCACCGAACTCGAGATTGTGCTGCTCAACAACCTGCTTGTTCTAACGCCCGGCACGCTCGGCGTCGCCCTTTCTGAAGATCGCCGTACGCTGTATATCCACTTTCTCTACGTTCCTGACGCGGAGCTGGTACGGCAGAGAATCCGCAATGGTTTGGAGAAACGTCTGCTGGAGGTACTGCGGTGATCACCCTACTGCTGGTGGTTGAACTGATTCTGATCTTGTCGCTGCTGCTTGTGATCGTGCGTCTAGTACGGGGTCCGTCACTGGTGGATCGCGCGGTTGCCTCCGATCAACTGGCGCTGCGTGTGATCGCATTGATCGCTGTTCATGCGATGGTCTCCGATCAACCTTTCTTGATCGACCTGCTGATTGTCACGGCAGTCGTCGGTTTTTTGAGCATGGCAGTGATCGGCATCTATATCGAACGGATTGTTCGCCGTCATCGTGACGGTGAAGTAGGAGAGCATCTATGAACGTGACTGATGTAATCATTGCGATTCTGCTCGTCGTAGGCGCGCTGATCATGCTGCTGGCGTCGGTGGGACTGCTGCGGTTCGGCGATGTCTATTTGCGGATGCACGCAGGGACGAAAGCGACGACCCTCGGTATCGGGACAATCATGTTGGCGGCGGCATTGTATTTCGGCGATGCGCTGTTGACTATCAAAGTCATCGTGTTAGGGATGCTCTTCTTCTTCACCGCGCCGACGGGCGCGCAAGTCCTTGCGCGTGCTGCCCATACCGCACGCACGCCAATGGTCAAGGAGACATGGATCGACGAGCTTGAACAGAGCTAGCCACTGCTTCTGAACAGCGTTAGCTCGGCGTAGACCGGATAGTGGTCTGACCCGCCGTGATCGCCGAGCACGCGGGCAGTGAGCGCGCCCCAATGCTCGTCATAGAA
>JACSRG010000037.1 GCA_014879865.1 Anaerolinea sp. | reverse complement strand
TTCGCACTGCTCACGCTCGTACTGGCTGGAGCAGCCATCGGTCGCATTCTTAAGTTACCCAACGGCGAAGGAATTTATCTCACTGTGTTCGCTGCCACGCTGATCGGCTGGTGGATTGGGCGGCGCAGCAGTCGCAAGAAGGAGCGTTCATGATCTACTGGTTGTTTACCGATGGGCGCGACGCGCTCACTGGACTGCTCTTTCCGCTGCTGTGCTGTGCGCCAATGGCAATGCTGATCACAGCAGGAGCAATGGGGGCAAGCATCCGCCGGACAAGCGATGACGGTGCGAATGCCTCATGGTTGCAGCATGTCCTGCTCGTCGTAACCTATGCCGTCGTTCTGCTGACGATCACGACACTTTACCTGTCCTTTCTGGGGGATCAGGCGGTGCAGCGCGGACGCTCGAATGCCAATGGGGTGATCGAGCTGCTGGTCAGTGCGCCGCGCGGCATCAACACGATGCGCCTGTTTCTGTTCGGCATGCTTCTGGCATTTGTACTGATGTTTACCGCCATCGGACTGCACAGCCTGCTGCGGAACGGAGGGTGGTTGCGCGAGAAGATCGACCGCCTGCGCGTGCCAATGGTCAAACGCGGGGCGTTGGGGTCGTCGCACTTCTGCACCTTGCGCGAGTACCGCCGCTTCCGTCGCGCCGATCCCGAAGGCTTAATCCTGCTCGGCGCGTTCTGGGGCGAGCAGAAACGGCGGCTCGATGTGGGAACCGGGCAGTTCTGCCTCGGCGGTGAGGACGTGGCGCGCGGCATACTCACGTTGGGTGGTCCGGGTTCGGGCAAGACGCAGGGCATCATCCTCCCGGCGATTGCTGACCGGATGCTGTCCGGGCATTCGCTCGTGGTAGCTGATCCGCAGGGCGAAATCACTACGCATATTCTCAAGTACGCCGCCGTCACCCGTCATCTGGTCGTTGTGCATGATCCCACCAGTGCCGCCGGACCGCGTTACAACCTCGCAGAGGGTATCGACAACGTGTCGGATGCACGGGCGATTGCTGACGTACTGGTGCCGTCAGCGCAGGGTGATAACCGTTTCTGGACGGACAGCGCCGCCGCGCTGCTCGCCGCCTGCCTGATCCGTTTCGACAACCTTGGCGCGATCTACAACGCGATGAACGACGTGAAGGCGCTGGCGAAGGCGCTCAAGTCCAAGAAAGACGACGCGGCGCTGCTGGCGAACAGCTTCATCGCGTCGGTGGGATCGGACGGCAAGGTTGCGTCGAACGTGATTGCGACGCTAGCGACCGCGCTCACCGGTTGGGCATCCATCGACGTGCGTGCCAACACCTCCGCATCCGATTTCGATGCCGAACTGGTGGTTGAGCAGCCCACCGTCGTCGTGCTGACCTGTCCGGGACGAATGCGCGCCGTGTATGCGTCGTATCTCGGCGCGACGCTGCGCAAGCTCATGCTCGACCTCGATACGATTGGCGAGCGCAACAAAGGTCCGCTGCCCGTCCCGGTCGGCGTAATCCTCGATGAGTTCCCGACGCTCGGCAAGCTCGACAGCCTCGTCGCCGATGTCAACCTCGTCCGCAAGCGGCGCATCTCGATCCTGATTGGTGCGCAGACCAAGGGGCAGTTCGAGATGCTGTACGGACGTGAAGGGACGCAGGCGCTGTTCACGGGTTTGGCAACGCAGGTGATCTACGGCGGCTGTGACGCGGACACGGCGGAGTTCTACAGCAAGGCAAGCGGCACGGCGACGACCGACGCCAATCAGGATGATCCGAACAGCCATCTCCGCCAGCGTCCGCTGCTGACCGTCGATGAGGTGATCACGCCGCAGGTCGG
>JACSRG010000199.1 GCA_014879865.1 Anaerolinea sp. | reverse complement strand
ACGGCGGCCTTCACGGCCGGCGGATTGACTGGACGGATGCGAATGATAGACGTTGACCTGATGAGGGACTTTTCTTAGACTTATGAGGTCGTGATTTACGTAAATCTTGTTGAGTACCCGTTCCGAGCAGCATTACCGGCGGGCAGGTTATCCCAAAGCGAAAAATCGCGTGCATTAAGGCGGGGGACATAGTGGGCGACGGTAGCGACCGCAGAACAAGCCGTCTGACATGGGCGACACTGATTACAACCCTCTGCGCCGGTCTGGCGAGCACCAGCAGTAACGCCAGCACCGATCCGGCGTCGGCTCCAGCGACCACCGATCCCCCTTCGGTAGAGACTCGCATCCTGGCCGTCCGCGAGGCGCTCAGGGCGCGGATTGCCGACTCCGTCGAGCCGGCAGAAGAGCAGCCGCAGGAACTGGCTCAGTGGTACAATTTTCCGAGCTTTCCCAATTACTGGAATCAGTTTTGGCGTAATTGGTAGATGTGACACGCGAAAATTGACGCACTAGGGCGAAAAATCAGGAAGATGTCTACATCTCTTCCTTCACTGGAGCTGCTGGTTCTCCAACCGACTCCCTTCTGCAACATCAACTGCAGCTACTGCTACCTCCCCGATCGCACCAACAAAAAGACGATGAGCGAGGAAATTCTCGCAAAAATATTCTCGCGCATCTTCGAAAGCGGGATCGGCGATGACGGATTCACCGTGGTCTGGCACGCCGGCGAACCGCTGGTGCTGCCGCCGGAGTGGTATGGACGCGCCTGTGACATTCTCGATGCTCACAACGGTGCGCACGTCCCGGTACGGCACAACATTCAGAGCAACGGGCTGCTGCTCGGCGACCGCTGGGCAGCGTTCATCCGGGCGAAGGACTTTCATATCGGGCTCAGCATCGACGGGCCGCGCGCGCTGCACGACGCCCGCCGCCGCACCCGCAGCGGGCGCGGCACATTCGATGGAGCGATACGGGCGGTGGAGCGGCTGCAGCGGTTCGGCATCGACTTTCACGTGATCACCGTGCTCAGCTGGGAGTCGCTGCAGGCGCCCGACCTGCTCTTCGATTTCTACCGGGATCACGGCATCCGCGACGTTGCCTTCAATATCGAGGAGATCGAGGGCGGCAATGTCCAGTCCTCGCTTGATCGCCCCGATGCGGTGCCCGCCTTCAAGAAGTTCTTGCGCCGCTTCATCGAGCGAATGAGCGGCGAACCCGAGACTTTGGAGCTGCGCGAGGTGGCAGGCGCCCTTGCGGTAATCTTTCGCGGGAACGACCGAGTTGCCGTTAACCAGCAAACCGAGCCACTGGCCATCGTGTGCGTCGACGTGGACGGTAACATCGGAACATTCTCACCGGAATTGCTCGGTCTGCGTCATTCGATGTACCGCGGGTTCACGTTCGGCAACGTCCAGACGACACCGTTACGATCGATACTGGACGATCAGCATTTTCGGTGCGTCCGCGACGACATCGCTGCGGGAGTTCGCTTGTGCGCCGGGACATGCCCCTATTTCAACGTCTGCCGCGGCGGCGCCCCGGCGAATAAGCTGTTCGAGAATGGCAGTTTCGCTAGCACCGAGACTTTGTTCTGCCGACTGACCAAGCAGGCGTTGATCGACGTGATGTTGGAAGATCTTGAATTCCGGCTTGGTCTCGGCAAGCCCACACTTGGCAGTTCAAATTCCGGTCACTTGGGCCTTGGTAGCAGTGAGAGGCCATGAAGTGTAAAAGTATGGACTTAATCTGACGGACGGGTCTCCGTCGTGGTGGGTGTCCGACGGGTGTCTGTTGTCCGGTGTCACCCTGCTTG
>JACSRG010000140.1 GCA_014879865.1 Anaerolinea sp. | reverse complement strand
AGCGCGAGGTGTCCCGGACGCGGCGCGACGACGGGTTCGATCTCGGTTGGCGGCGGTGGAGTTTCGAGCAGCGCTTGAAACCCGCCCGTCTTCCACGCGCCCTGTTCCTGGATGAGCGCCAACCCCGCTGCCTCGTCCAGCATGTCCGGTGCGAACACGAAGCGCTGCACGGCACGCGGCGCGGGCAGACGGTAGACCGGTTCAGGCTGCACGGTGAGCGGCTGCGGTTTGTCCCGGTCGCGGATGATCTGCTCGTACAGCGCGGTCGGGTCGAGCGGCACGCCTTTCACGGCGGCGACGATCATCTGATCGTACTCGCCCAGATGCTTTCCCGGCAGCGCCCAGACATCAACGCGCGTGCTGTGCTTCCCCAGGAACGCCGCCGCCTCGTTCGTGATGTGCTGGCGGTAGATGCACCACAGCGCCAAGCCGCCATCCTGCACCCACTTCCACGCATGGCGCAGGTAGCGGAACTCGACGCGCTTGCTGCCAGACGCACCCGTGTCATGGTCGTAGGGAGGGTTCAGCCACGCCGCCCCGAAAGTATTGTTGGAGGCGATGAGTCGTTCCACGTCACAGCGCACCGCCTGCGTCGCGCCGAAACGGGCAATGCACGCCGCCGCGCGGTCGCCGTCGAGTTCGTTGGCGTAGGGGGTGACGTTCCATGCCTGTGCCGCCGCTTCGAGAAACGCGCCTTCCCCCGCGAACGGGTCGAGCAGCCGCACGGCGGGCGTGGCGGGCGCGACGAGCGACAGGATCGCCGCGTGGTGTTTCGGTTCGATGGGCAGGTAGCCCATGATCATTTTCGATTCGGCGCGTGCCATGTCATACTCCTTACTTTGTTTTACTGAACGGGAGCGCATCATGAACGTCAAGCTCGACCACTGCGTCATTCATGTTTCTGACTAGGAGCGGTCAAACACGTTCTATCGGGATGTGCTGGGCGCAGAATTAATACAGCGTGGGTCAGGTTGGGCTTACCGCTTTGCAGAGACGCAGCTCAACTGCCATGGTCCCGGTGTCGATGCTGTGCCAGTTGCAAAACAACGTGTCATGCCCGGCAACAGCGATCTATGTTTCGAGTGGGATAGCAGCATTGAGGAGGCGATAGCGCATCTCGAAAAGCTGAATGTTGTGATCGAAATGGGCCCCATTGAACGGTATGGTGTTCATGGACGCGGGATCAGCGTTTACTTTCGAGACATAGACGGCTCACTGCTGGAGTTCATCGTTTATGAAGCGAACGACTAGGGAAGCGAATTCACACCCTGCTCCAGCCCGCCAGTGATTAACCGCGTCCACGCATCGGCATCCAGATCGACACTGATCAGGTCGATCCCACCCGCAGAGCGCGTCTTGCGGACGAGCATCGCACGCTGCCCCGCTTCATACAGATACGCTGACCACCCCTCGAACACTGGAACGTTGACAAGCTGCGTGACGTGGTGTTTCAGCTTTGCAATCGCCTGCGCGTCGCTGGTGCGGAAGATGAACGTCGTCGATTTGCCGCCGTAGTTCGGCGTAACAGCCATGTCATGCACCAAGATGAGCGACGCGAACCGTGCTTCGGGCAGATAGTGCAGGTACGGGTGATACATGCCGGAATTCCCTTCTCCGGCGGTGAGTTCGGTGGCGGGCGCATCGAGTGGCACGACCGAGACAATATCACCCTTGCTCAACTTCGCGCGGATCGCTTCGACCCCCATGCGCGGGCCAGCCATGTTGACGAACACGCACACGCCGTCGTGAACCGCAAACCCATAGCAGAACACCTGCCCGGTGATGCTGCCCGTCAGTTCCCCGACAAATGTCTGCTCG
>JACSRG010000038.1 GCA_014879865.1 Anaerolinea sp. | reverse complement strand
GACGAAGATCGGCCAGCCATCACGACCGCCTGCCGTCATGCACGGGATACCCGCAGCGTCAAACGTCTGGCACGCCGTCACCAGTTCGCTCCAGGTAGTCGGAACGGTGACGTTGTTGGCGGCGAACAAGTCGGCATTGTAGAAGATGCCGCTGTAGGAAACGCGACCCAGGTTGACCTGGTAGACGCGCCCGTTGTACGTGCCAGCATCGGCGATGGTCGCCTCGTCGTAATTGGCGACGAAGGGCTGATCCGTCAGATCCATCAGCAGACCGGCATCGGCCAACTGCTGCCAGTTCGGCGGATCGACATTGTTCATGTACGGCTGCACGCCATTGGCGAAGCCGAACATATCGATAACGTCGATATCGTTGGCGCTCAGACGGGTCTGCGTCACCGTGCTGAGATCGTTCGCGTTTACGACCGACATATCGACCACGATTTCGGGGTGGTTTGCCTGGAACTGCTCGTTGAACGCTTCCATGAATTCCACCATCGGGGGATTCTGGTGGACGAGCACCCGCAGGGTCGTCGTCTGTGCCAAAACGGGTTGAATGAGCGCCATGCTCAGCAGCAGTATGGCAGCAACCGAGAGCAAAACCGTCCTTCTCATGATCATTTCTCCTTGTTCAATGCATTCGTCTGTAGCTGGACTGATGTGATGGTTGGTGTAAGTTCGCTGTCAAAAAGCCTGATCCTTCCTCCTCTGTCCCCTCTCGCGGTCAGCATGTGGGTTGATCCCATCAGGGATGCTTCCGCAAACGCTGCGCCGCCAACAGACGCGCCTCCGGGTTGGGCTGGTAGTCACACTCGCGGATGACCCGCAGCACACGCTCGCGGGTCACGGCGCTCACACCGGCGCGCCCATTTGCCACCCGCGACGCGGTTGAGCGTGATACCCCGGCTAACTTCGCAACCTCTTCCAAAGTGATCGCCATGCTCTGCCTTTGCGTACTTTCGGAAGCGCTCCCAACGCCACCTGGACTCTAGCAACCGCGTCTGTACCAGACATGGACAAAAGCGAGTCAAATCTGGACGATTCATAGCGCGGCGGCACAACGGGGGCGTGTCGGTTGGATGTGAAGGGGGATCGACCAGGCGCGGCGGGCCGAAGCCCTGCCGCGCCGCTCAGGATCAAAAGAAGTCGCCGCAGCAACCTGCGGCTGCTCAGCGACTCAGTCGTCGGTATACGTCTTGTGAGTCGCTCATGCAGTGTAATAAATTGATGCGGAGCTAAGCCGACGCAGCGCAGCAGGTCGTCCGAGGGCTGGTGCCATCTGTTACCTGGCTTATACTCCGCTTTTAATCGTTAAACTGCGTTGGCGACCTTTTTAAGCCGCAGCAGCGGGTTTTGAACCCGCGGCGGCGACCGGCGTCATGTGCGGGCTGGGCGGGACATGATACGGGATTGCGAACCGACAAGCGGCGCTCAGGAACGCCGAAAGGTTTCGGGCGACATGCCGGTTTCCCGGTGGAAGATCCGGCTGAAATACCCGCTGTCGGAAAAACCCACTTGCGACGCGATCTCGGTGATGGTTTGCTGGCTCTCTTTAAGAAGGTGTTTCGCCTGATTGATCCGGTAGCGCTGCAGATACATGATCGGGGTCGTCCCCAGTTCCTGCCGAAAACAGAAGGTCAGATGATCCTCGGTGATGCCGACGTGGCTGGCGATGTCTCCACGGGAGATGGACTCGGCAAAATGCTGATGGAGGTATCCCATTGCCAGCCGCACCAGCCGCTGCGACTCGCCGCTCAGTTTGCGTTTGTGTTCCAAAGCGGCGCTGATGTGATCGACCGTTTCTTCGATGCTGAACAGGCCTTTGCCCAG
>JACSRG010000272.1 GCA_014879865.1 Anaerolinea sp. | reverse complement strand
GTCTTGAAGTAACAAACCAAGGGGCTTCCTGCCCTTGCGGTGAGATAGATGTACCCGTATGGGTGGAGAAGCTCTCAAATTCGGTTGCCAGACCTTGGGTTGAGAGCTTTTCCTTTTGTAGAAGGCAAAGTGTTGTTTAACGGCGCTTTCTGTCAATGTATGGGTTTATAGCAGTTCCCCTATTAGTGAAGATTCCGACATTGGTTACACTATAACCAGATTTTAAAATTCGACAAGTGATCGATCCCCTGATCTGCGTGTTACAAGATCATAACCATCGTACACCTGTTCTAAGGTCGGTCAAGGTTTTTGCCCTGCCCTGCTGTGCTATGTGCCCGCCGCTGGAGCTATTGCCGCTTGGGGTTTAAACCCCAAGCCCCCGCCGTAGGCTCAAGCCTACGGCTATTTCAAAAGCCTGTAAGCCCACTAAAGGGGCTGAAAAGAGTTCTCGTGAAGATCGGGCTGCTGGCGAACTCGCTTATACTGAATGATGGGATCAGAGCTATGAGGTGAACTATGGTTGCGGTTCGATGGGAACGCACGCCAGCCGATGAAGTGTATGAGTTCTTGCTGTCTCAGCCGACACCGGAGCAGGTCGTTAATCTGCAAGCGTCGGAGACCGCACAGGAGCGGCTGCGCTATCTGCTGGATGGGAACCGGAACAACACCCTGAATGACGCCGAGCGCGCCGAGTTAGAGGCGTATCTTCAACTGGATAACTTTGTGGCACAGCTCAAAATCCGCGCGCGTGATAGAGTTGGAAAGTAAACGTCAAATAGCAAGAGGCTGAATGATGGCAGTTGATGTAAAACGTTATTCGGTAACGGCGACGTTCACCGATGAGGAATATGCGCTGCTTGAAGCGTTTGCAGCAGAGCAAGGCATTGACGACCTGAGCGCGGCGCTCCCTGCCCTACTGCATGAGATCGTGCGACTGCAGGATCAACTCTGGGATGCTCAGTTTGCCCAGTCGAGTGAGAAGCTCGACGCGATGGCGCGCAAAGCGCTAGCGGATCACCGGGCAGGACTGACAGAGGATTTTGAACTTAGCCCTACCCTTCCATTTCCCACGGAGTCATGAGCTGAATGTAGTTGCCGTCGGGGTCGGCAAGCGTGGCGATCCAACCGCCGTCTATGTCGTAAGGCTCTTTGATGACGGTCGCTTGCAGGGACTTGAGGCGCTCGAATTCTTCTTTGACCTGCCGGGTTTCAAGGTTGAGGATGATGCGCGCCGGTTCTTTGGCTGTGCCCTTGACTTCGGAGTGTTCGCCGATGCTCAGCGAGGTGCTGCCCGCCTGCCACATGTACCAGTCCTCTTCCGCCATGTCGGCGGGTCTGCCGAAGAGGTTCTGATAGAATTCTGCGAGTACGCGCGGTTGGCTCGTGCCGATCATGATCGAGTTCAAGTTAAGCGTGGTGGTCTGCTGTTTGCTCTGCGCGGTGTCTTGATTTGTCATGCTGATTCTCCTCTAGAAAAACTGTCCTTCGGAAGCATTCGGGTCAAGCCGCTTGATTATACTATGGTTTTCGCTCTTTTGTTCTAGTTGATGCGGAATTGACTCTGACCGACAGATCAACCATAATTCCATAAAACCATAATTCAGGGTGTGTGGAGCGGCTTCCAGATGAATAAAAAACGCTATGTGATACAGGACAGCGGACAGGTCACGCTGCCAGTTGATTTCCGTCGCAAGTACAACCTCAAGGCAGGAGACGAGGTTGTGTTTGAGGAAACGGACGAAGGTTTGTTGATCAGCACGAAAGAACTGCTCCTCCAGCGGTTATTAGATGATATTGGCGCGGGTCTACGCAGCAAGGGGATCACGCTAGAGGAGATCATCGAGAGCGGGCGTGAAATCAAGCAGGAAATCTATGAAGAGAAGTACGCCCGAAAGATAGACGATGAAAGTCTTTCTTGATGCCAGCGTGCTGTTTTCGGCAGCCTATTCCGCCGGTGGCTATGCGCGAGATTTGCTTGTGCTAGCTGTGCAAAATCGAGTGCAAGCGGTGGTTAGCAGTGATGTTCTCACCGAAGTGGAACGCAATATCACGCGCAAAGCTCCTGATAAACTTGAGAGTTATAGACTGCTGCTCAAGTTGATCAATGCTGAGCTCGTAGCTGACCCTTCCCTAGAGGCTGTTCGCGAGGTTGAGTCCTATGTTGTACAGAAAGACGCGCCGATTGTGGCAGCAGCACAGCAAGCTCAGGTCGATTATCTGGTCACGTATGACCGGAAACATCTGATTGATCCGGTTGAGGTTGCCCAGAAATCTGGTTTGCGGATTGTCACGCCAGAGACAGTGGTCGAGGAGATTATCCGATCTGAAAACGAATAGTATCAGCATGGATTGCCCTGCTCTATCGCTCAACGGATAGGGACAATATCCGGCGTGCTGAAACTGCTCTACAGCGTGAAGCGTGTGAGGAGCAGTCTGGCAAGTTTGATTGCTTGCAGCGACCAGCGCAGCGGATACAGCGCCCAGATCGGCAGATACGCATAATCAGGGTAGCGGCAGCGCAGATAGTCCCCCGGTGGCAGCAAGAACCAGCGCAGCAGCGCCCGGCGTTCCGTTGGAGAACTTGCCTGTAACAGGTGCAGCGCGGCGTCAGCTCCGGCAGCATCAGCGCCGCGTGCCAGCTTGCCCGGCGTCAATCTGCGCCCATCGGTTTGAGCTTCCAACTGCGCGCTGATATGCGCGGGGATAGGCGTCCCGAACCAGTACGATACTTTCTCCAGCGCGTAAGCAAGTGCGTTCGACCAGCCGAAGCGCTCGGCTGTGCGCAGGATCACCTCCCAGTTCAGCGTTCCGGCACTCACCAGTAGATGAATGTCGAAGTAGCGGACCAGCCGGAGCTTCTGATCGAAGTCCACCAGCACATGGTGAATGCACAGGTGCAAAAGCTGCGCTTCGGGCGTCAGCGCCGCCCAGCCGTGCGGGGTGACATAGACTTGCCGGCGAAACCATGCTTCAGCGGCATCGGCGAGTACGTCCCCGCCAAATAAACGATAGTGCATCTCGATGAAGCCCCGGCTGTAAACGTCCATCAGGCGATCATGATGCTGTGCGGCGAGCAGTTCGGCGGCAGGTTCATGGCTGTCGATGCTGCGGAAGCCTGCGTCTTTCAGCGCAGTGAGGGCATCGCTTCTACATTCGTAGGGGATGAAGAAGTCGAGATCGCTCATCGAGCGTAAGTTGGGTGCAGGATAAACGGTCTGCGCCAACGCGATCCCCTTGAGCCAGATGCGCGTAATCCCCCGCGCGGTGAGCACACTTTCGATCTTCTCCTGCACGGCTTGAAGCTGTGCCACATGATATGTGACCAGTTGAGCGTCGGCGAGCAGCGGGCGAAAGATCGGCAGTTGAAGCAGCGTTGAATCGTGCTGATGTAGTACGTGGATCAGCATTGGGGCTAAGCCGTCGGCAAGTGCTGCCGGAGCGAGCAAATCCCACTGGTCGTCGGCGATGTCTGCGGGGTTCAACGCTCCGGCGATAAGATGAGTTAGCGTAAGGCGTGTGTTGTCTTGAGTGCTCATTGATATCGTGCGGTAGAAGCTATCATATGCTCGATTCGTAAAAAATAAATAGTCATAGTGGCAGTATAACATCTATCACTTTTTCGCTTAATTACACTATAAGATAATCATGACAACTATCTTTGAGTTAGACAGAATACATCTCATGAATTCATCGTCGCTACCCACTACTCGGTATTTACGTTCTCATTCAGTCGTTTTCCGCAAGATCGCGGATGAAGCGCTGCTCGTGCCGATTGCACGCACGAGCGCGGATATGCATGCCATTTACACGTTAAACGCAGTCGGTGCGTGCATTTGGGATCAGCTTGACGGTCACAACAGCCTCGACACGATCTGCGATAGGCTTGTTCGAGAGTTTGCCGTCGAACAAGCCGTCGCGCAGATCGATTTGCTGGAGTTCCTACAGCAGCTCGTCGAAGTGGGTGCGGTCGAGGAAATCGTCCAGTGAACTGCCCTACCCTACCCGAGCTCTCGTTAAGCGAATTTGGTCAGCGCCTCGCTGCTAAATTGGCTTCGGCGCGCTTGCCCTTGAGTGGTTCGCTCGAATTGACCGAGCGCTGCAATTTGCGCTGCGTTCACTGCTACATCAACCAGCCTGCCGGAGATCGGGATATTCGCAGCCGTGAAATGGATACGGCGATGGTGTGCGATGTGCTCGATCAGGTCGCTGCGGCAGGCTGCCTCAAGCTGCTGATCACCGGGGGTGAACCGCTGCTGCGTCCCGATTTTCTGGACATTTACCTCCATGCCAAGCGGCTCGGTTTGCTCGTCACGGTATTCACCAATGGCACGCTGCTCACCGAAGAAGCGGTTGAGTGCTTCGCAGAATACCCCCCCTACTCGATGGAGATCACGCTGTACGGTGCAAGCGTGGAGACCTATGAACGGGTCACCGGCAGCACAAGCGCGTTCGGACGCTGTTTGAACGCCATTGGGATGGTCAGGGCGCACGGACTGCCGCTCAAATTCAAAAGCATGGTGCTCAAGCAGAATCGACATGATCTCGCGGCGATGAAGGCGTTAGCGGCGGATCTCGGCATTCCATACCGTTTCGATCCGGTGCTGAATACGCGCTTGGATGGCGATCCGCGTCCGCTCGACAGCAGCATTTCGATTGATGAGATTCTCGTGCTGGATCGTGAGGATGAGCAGCGCGCGGCGGAGTACCGGCGGATTGTGCGCGATCTCCGGCGCGTTCCTACCCGTGCTGATGAGGTGTTTCTGTGCGGTGCGGGTATCCACAGCTTTCATATCGACGCCTACGGTCAGTTGAGCCTGTGCCTGATGGCGCGTAAACCTGCTTACGACCTGCGTCAGGGATCGTTTCAGGAAGGTTGGGACGACTTTTTGCGCCGGGCGCGCTTCCAGAAGCGCACGCGGGAGTCGCCGTGCCAGCTATGCGACCTGAGCGCGATCTGCGGGCAGTGTCCGGGCATGGCGCAGATGCACTATGGGGATGCTGAGGCATTTGTCCCGTCGGCGTGCGCGCTTGCGGGGCGACGTCTCATAGAGTTTGGAGATTAGGCTTTCGAATGAATGAACTTAACGCGCAAGAGTCACGACGGATGTATGAAAAGCCGCAGTTGGGCAAAGTGCGGCTGGTGCCAGAGGAAGCCGTACTCGCGGTGTGTAAAGCAAATGATGGGTTGATCAACGCGTGGGTTGGCGAGTTTTGCGGGCGATTCTTCCAGTGCTTTGATATGGGATCGTGAGAGACATGGCATGATCACGTCTGTCGCTGTCGAAATCGCGGGGATTGTCATCGAAATCACCAGCGATCTCCCGCTGGACGAGGATTGGGTATCGCGCCAATTTCGCGGCTTCCTCACCGATAAACCTGCTGACTGTCACCTCAATGTGCATTATGGTATTGAGCCGCCGGTGTGTTTAGGGAATGCAAAACTGCTGTTTGACTCCGGTGGTGTATGGAAGCTGTACGGAGTCGGCAATCAGCAGGTCATCACGCTCGGCGTGCATGAAGAATCCGGTTTGCCACACTTGACCGGCGTATTCTCCTCGGATTTCAGTCAAGGCAATCTATATCTGACGAAACTCGCTTACAGCCCTATCCCCCACCCTCTCCCGGAACTGCTCACCGTGCTGCTGCTAGCGCAGGGGCGCGGGGTCATGATGCATGCGTGCGGCGTGGATGATCACGGACGCGGGTATTTGTTTAGCGGGAGTTCGGGCAGCGGTAAATCGACGCTGGCGCGGTTGTGGACGGAGAGTGGACAAGGCGCGGTATTGAATGATGACCGGATCATCTTGCGCGTCGAAGATGGCGCGGTCTGGATGTACGGCACTCCGTGGCACGGGCTGTTTCCCGAATTTCGACCGGAGCGTGTCCAGTTGGAACGCATCTTTTTTCTGTATCATGCGCCGAAGAATGTGGTCAATGCAGTGGATGGCAGCGCCGCTGTCGCAGGCTTGCTGACGCGCTGTTTTCCCGTCATTTGGAACACGGCGGCGACGGTTTATACGATCGATTTTATGACCGCGCTGGCGAGAAAAGTCCCCTGCTCTAGTCTGCATTTCGTCCCCGACTCAGACGTCATCGACCTTGTACGATGCACACGTTGAAGATCGATCAAGCGTCGTTTCTGGCACTGGCGGAAGAGGTGCTTAGTCGTGGCGGTGTGCTGGAATTCTGCGCGCGGGGAAGCAGCATGTCCCCCGCGATTCAAGACGGTGATACGCTGCGCGTGTGCTTGCATCGCGCCGACGAGCTGCGGGTTGGCAGCGTGATTTTGTACCGCGACCGGCAGGGACGCGCCGTTGTTCACCGGATTGTCGCGGTGCGTTATGCCCCCTGCTCTACGTATCTTGTTCGTGGAGATGCGTCGTTCGGGCGCGCCGAAAGCGTCGCCGCGGATCAAGTGCTGGGAGTGGTGGCGGGGGTTCAACGTGAGGGTGGCGGCTTTCAGGCAGTAGCTGGAGTGATGCTACTGCCTGTACGAATGAGTCAGCGTATGTGGTTGGCGCTCGTCCGGCGCGTCCAGATAAGACTGTAATCAATCCAAGAAATTTCCGAAGCTAGAGAAGAAGTTCGCGGCGAATTCTTCTTTAGTCCCCTTCTCGGCGGTGGCGATCACGACGGTTGGCTCATCAAGGGTCATTGGTCGTGAAGTGGCTGAGATATCCAGCCCGCCCCCGCCGATAAGATTACCGGAAACCGCCATCCCCATCACCAAATCAGTGTTCAACTCAATGCCAGTGCGACGTTGATACATGCTCAACCCGTAAAGCAGCGCCACAATCACATGCTTGCGGCGTCCATGCGGTCGGGCAAGCTGTTTCGCCATCTCGTAGGCTTCGCGCTCCAGCGGATCGGAGAGGTCGAAGACGAGGCTGATCGCCCCGCCCTGCCCTTCGCCATTCCCCGGCTTTTGAGTTTGAGAACGCTGCATGGTTTTCCTCCCCTACGGCTGCTGCTGGCGCATGATCGCGGCAGCAAACGAAAGCTGTCCGATGCCGTTCAGGTCATAGAGCGGCATGTTGCGCGTATGTGGGAACATTTCCGGCGACAGGATGAGGCGTTCCGGGTACCATTTCCTGATCCACGATTGAATGTAAATCCAGCCGCCGCCCGCTTGGACAATCGCGTCTGTCCCCGCCGCCCAGAGGGGATCGATCTTGTTGGCACCGATCCATTCAGCATAGCGTTCGCAGTTGGCAAGGATGCTTTTCTCGAAGTTGACATTTTTGCCCGCGACGCGCACGGTGGCGGCTTCGGGGGTTGGATTGGCGATGTAGCGGCGCAGGTAGCTGTCGATATGAGCGGTGGTCAGGTGGCGGGCTTCGGGAACGGCGCTCAGCACATCGCTGAGGATGGGTCGGAGCAGGTTGTGAATCACGCCCGCTTTGTCGTCAGTTGCCGTAGCGATGGCATCCGGGTTGAGATTGCCGTTGAAGATGGTGTAGGTGTCGCCCGTACCTGCGCCAAGGTCAAGCACGGCGATGCGCCCGGCGAGCATGTCTCCGCCGCTTTTGTCCTTGAGATCGACGAGGTCGCCGGCAAGGTTGAAACGGTAGGCGGCGACGGCTCCTGCCCCTTCCGGCAGCGTAATCACGCGGATGAACTTGTATTCGCGCGGCTTCTTGTCCTTGCGCAGTTGAATGGACCAGACTCCGTCGTTTTTCCCGGATTCCCCGGCGAGGATGGATTTTTTGATTTGCGGTCCTACTTCGTTCAGTAAGCCGGGTGGCGCTGGAACGATGAGCGTGAGCTCGCTGCCGGATTTAACGTTCATCTCGGCGATGTTGACCAGCATCAAGAAGATGTGCATGTTCCCGCCGTAGCGGCGCGCGGTGTTCTGGTGCAGGTCGATGGGCGCGTCGGTCAAGTTCCAGATACCATCACCGTAGCCATAACGCTGCCCCATAAAATCGGCGTAGTCGGCGGTGTTCTGCGCGCCTATATCGGTATCCAGTTTTGCCCCGGTGACCCGGGCGCGCGCGTGCGGAATGCCGTGCTGTTTCACCTTGCCATTGACCAGCCGGTAGCAGGCTGCCCAACCGTTTCCTGCGTCGGAAGAGATGAAATTTTCGTCAACTAACGAGTCGGATGTTGCAGCTTTTGGAGGCATTGGCGGTTTTTCTCCATTCTGGTTAAATCGAGTTATGATTCGCGAAAGCAGTCTGAATAGGCTGGAAAGCACGAGTTTTATATCTCGTTTATATAAATGGGTCGATTTAGAATGTGAATACGTGAATCCGGTTGCTGATTTTCATAAACTTGTTTGAATAAATCGGCACTTAAAAGTATAATACGCCATTCAAGGAACAAAAGCAAGAATTCAGATTCAGAGGTTTAGCGAAATCAGATTGGAGTCATAAGGTGAGGTCCGGAGAAGCTGCGAAAATCCTAGGAGTGGATCGAAACACTATCTACAACTGGACACAACATCCTGAGTTATCTCGTTTCTTTTCGTCAAGCGCGCGTATGGAGGACGGTTCTGCGCAGCGCATCTTGACGCAATCTGATCTCCTCGTGCTAAACACAATCCGAATCAAACGCGCACAAGGTGTTGTGGATTGGAAGGAAATTGCAGACGCGCTGGATGCAGGTGAGCGGGCTGAAGAGTTTCCTCAAAATGCTCTTAGCGCCGATCCTCGCACAGTGCCAATGCATCAAGTGGAGCAGTCTGCACGAGCGCTGATTACTTCGGCAGAGCGAGATCACGCGCTTGCGAAAGTAGCAGAGTTGGAAACAGAGATCACTCGACTACGAGAGATAGAAGAAGAACAACGTGCCCAGATCGCCGAGCTGCAACAAGCGCTTAGTAAAGTAGAAGCTCGTGTAATCCGAGAAGAACGTGATTATCGCGATGTAGTTGTTCGTGAAATGACTTCAGAGTCGATTAGGCTTGTCCGAGAGTACGAGGAAAAGCTCAGCGAACTCCGCACACAAATTGCAGAGTTAAAATATCGCTTAGGTGAAAAGAGAGCTGATGGTTAGCTTTGTTTACTTGGCTGTAGGGGAACTTAGGGACATTCAGATCTTCAAGATCGGAAAAACAAATCGCCCAAAACAACGTATTGCTGCCTTACACATGCGATTTGCAAGCCACATTGCGTGTATTGATGAAATAGAGGCGCTTGAGTTAGAAGCTTTGCTTTTGGCGAAAACTCGAGCTGTTGGTGCTCACAGCCTTCCAAATAGAAAAGAATGGTTTCGTTACAGCGAAACCGTTTATCGAAAAGTGTATTCTTGGTTTGAAAATGACAGTGATGAATTGGTTGCTCAAGTCGTTTATAAGGCTCAGGTAAAACGAGATCAACTTGCTAAAAAGGCGGCGGCTTTTGACACTGTCAAAAGTTCTTCGACTTCACAAGCGAGCTCTTCTAGCGAGACTTTTAGGCACCAAAGTTCGCCCCCAAACCCCATAACATTAGATGAGATGCAAGCTGTTATAGATCGTCAACGGGCGCAAATAACACAGTTCGAGCAAAGTGCGAGAATCTCAAGTAAGCGGCGAGAGAGCTATCTCTTGACTATTGAGGTACTCCAAGACGAAGTAAGGGCGCTTCGCAGAGAGCTGATGGAGGTTCAGGCAGAACAAGAGAAATCCATCAAACAGCTTCAAGAACAGCATGAGCGGGAAATCAACACGTTGATGATACAAATCCACGAACTGTTGAAGCAGGTAGGGCAGGTTTCTTAGAAATCTAGCCTACTCCCACGCGATTTTGTCCACTTCAGCTTGAAGGTCTTGAGCGGTCGCGCCGATGTAGAGTAGGGTGGTATCGACCGAGTCGTGTCCCATGAGCTGGGCGAGGCGGTGGATCGGCGTGTTTTCTGCCATGCGGTAGCCGAAGCGATGACGCAAATCATGCGGACTGAGGTCTTTCAGTTTGGCGAGATGGGCGAATTTGGCGATGACATAGCCGACCGCGCGCTCGGTGAGGCGCTGGTTATTCCTGCCGGGAAACAGGTAAGCGGCATCGCTTGCTAGGTCGGGCAGGTAGGCGTTGAGAGCGGTGCGCGCGGTGATGTTGAGCGGTATCTCGCGCCGCTTGCTGCCTTTGCCTTTGCGTATAGTGATTGTGCCGCTCCGAGGAGCGATTTTGATGTCGGCACGGGTCAGGTCGCAGAGTTCGGCGGTGCGGATGCCAGTGTGCAGCATCAGCGTAATCAGGGCAACGTCGCGGTTGGTGCCGTATTTGCTAACTGCGGACATCAGTGCTGCTTCTTCTTGGTCGGTCAGGTGGCGCGGTGGTGGTGGAACGTCTTTGATCTGCCGGAGCGGTTTCGCCGGGTCACGCTCGATCATGCCCGTAGCGACTGCCCATGCGAAGAAGCGCTTGAGGCTGACAATGCGGCGGTTGATGCTAGCTGGCTTGAGGCGTTCGATAAGGTTGGCACGGTAGCGAGTGAGGGTAGGGGTAGAAATATCTTTGAGCATGAAGGCGCGGTCTGCCCATCGCTCATACCACTGCCCGAACTGACGTACATCAGAGAGGTAGGCACGGATGGTCTTGTCGGATAAGTCGAGTTCTTCGCGCAGATGTTGTTCGAATTCTTCGAGCATCGTCGCCTCCTCACGTGTTGGATAACTTATCATTGTACCCTTCATCGTAGCCGTGATTTACCCAATGCAGCAGCTGAACTACAACGAAATAGCGCTGCTTTCCTAGAATATGCTTCTGTTCGCCGGATTGATCCATCACGTAGTAGTACTTGTCGAAGGTGTTGCGGTAAATCTTGCCGTTTTCCCAGCGCCAAGCGTGCCCCCAGCGCTGCTCGAAAGCCTCGCTGCAAAAAGTTAGCAGTGCATCATAGCGGTGAAATTGCGCGACATCTTGGGCGGTCAAAGCCGGTAGTGTTTGTGTCTGCTTGCCCGCTGCTTGTTTCTCTTTTGCAGCCGGATGTGTTGGGTAACTTAAAGTTGGGGCGGCGGCTGTCAGTTTCTCGCGCATAGCGTCGAGGATGTGACTGATGCGCTCCCAAGTTAGCTCCGCCAGTTTGCCCGCGTAGAGCTTATGCAGTTTTCCGAGCTGATCTTTCATGTACGCTGACCAGTACGTGCCGCCGCGCTGCTTCTTTTCCGAGCGGAAGGTGATCGTGTGTGGACGCCAGCCCGCGAGTTCAAGCCGGTAAGCGAAGCGTGATCCTGTTTCCAGCCATCGAAACCACTCCGGAGAATCGACGGGAATAACGCTTTCGCGCTGCGAAGCTCCGGGTGGATGCAGGACTTGGTCTAGCAGCAGTGGTGTGCTGCGGTAAATGCTTCTCGGCATGATCTTTTCTAAGTTACCCAACACATATATGGTAAATCATGTTGGGTAACTTAGCAAGTGTTGGGTAACTTAAGTCCATTATGCTGTTGACGGAAGGTTGTGGATTAAACTGTTAAGCGGGTTTGTAGTGAGACAGGACGTCTTTAAAAGATGGATTTCGCGCAGATCAAGTCTGATTTGGAGAACAGCCCCAGCTTAAAACTTCTGCGCCAGCAGCACGCTCCGCTGATCGTCAGCTTCTTTTACGAGCAGTTCAAACAGCAGCAGCGAGTCACTGTTCCATACGACGAACTGTTGGGTAACTTAGATGCCATGCTGGATCGGCTGAATGAACAACAACCGGGCAGTTTTCCGCGTTCCGCAAAGGAATATCTTGATGCGTGGAGCAAGGAGCTGAGGCTGCTGCGCATCTATGCCGGTACGGAAAACGCGTGGATGGTTGACCTCACGTCCGAAACCGAGCGCGTGATCCGGTGGTTTGAAGAACTACGCCAGCGTCCGTTTGTTGGCACTGAATCACGCTTCCGCAGTATTTTCGAGACACTGCGCGAGATTATCGCGAACAGTACAGAAGACCCGGAACAGCGTATGCTATTTTTGCGCGCACAGCAGGCGGCGCTGCAACGCGAGATCGACGCAATCGAGACGACAGGGCGGGTGCAGCGCTACAACGAAACGCAGATACGCGAGCGATTCTTGCAGGTGAATGAAAATGCTGTCCGCCTATTAAGCGACTTCGCCGCTGTGGAGCAGAATTTCCGGGATTTAGCGCGGAAGACACAGGAGGCGACTCTGCGTCCGAATGTTCAAAGAGGCGTCGTACTGGGTGATGTGTTGGATGCGGACGAGGCGCTCGAATCGTCTGACGAGGGGCGGAGCTTTCGCGCTTTCTGGCAGTATTTGCTGATCCCGGCGCAAAAGGACGAACTGGCAGAGTTGATCAGGGCGATTCATGCGCTGCCGGAACTTGCCGCGCTGCGTGACTCCTCGATCCTTCCGTCGCTGACAAGACGCCTGTTGGATGCCGGACAAAAAGTGATCGCTTCGAACCAGCAGCTTTCCGAACAGCTTCGTCGCATGCTTGACGAGCAGACCCTTGCCGAGAATCAGCGAGTACGCGCATTGTGCGCGGAGATCAAGCAGCTTGCCTTTGAGCATAGCCAACATCCACCGGAAGGCGCGTTCTTCGTGCTTGAAACTGCGCCGGATATCAGCGTGATCATGGATCGTCCCTTGTGGAGTCCCGGTTTGAATACAAAAGTGGATGCTCCCGATCTGCTGGTCGGAGAGGAAGATGATTTAAGCGCATTGCAGGCGCTGTATGCTCAGTTTTATGTCGATCTTGATCTGCTGCGCGAACAATTAGCACGACTGCTGGAAAAATCCCCGTCCGTTTCGTTGGTCGAAGTATTGGAGCATTATCCACCGGGGAAGGGGGTGGCGGAACTGCTGGCATATCTTCAAATCGCCGACGAGTCGCCACAGCACCAGATTGATACCGAGCGTTATGACGAGATCGCGCTTACGCTCACCGACGGCACCAGTAAGTTACGTTTGCGGCTTCCGCATATTGTTTACGGACACTATCGACCATGACTCAAGATGATATTCGAGAAGGACCCAGCCCTTACGCGGCGGCGCTCATCCGGCTTCTACAAGGGATAGTGTATGCGGATGATGACGTGTGGGGGCTTGTCCTGCGCTACCAGACGCCGATCAGCACTTATTTCACGCAAATGGGCGTGCAGCTTTATCTGAACGAAAATGAGGGCTTCGCTTATCTGACGCAGCCGGATGAGGAGGAGTTAGGCATCACCGCGCCTTTGCCGCGCTTGGTGCGCCGGCGCGCGCTGAGCTATTCGGTCACGGTGCTGCTGGTTTTGCTGCGGGAGGAGTTGAATCAGTTCGATACAACGGACGTCGATAACTACCGCCTGATCCTTGCGAGAGAAGCGTTGCTGACGATCATGCAGCCGTTTTACGCGCAGCAAGAAGATGAACGCGCCCGTTTGAAGCTTATGGAGCGCGACCTCAATCAGGTGGTTGAATTCGGCTTTCTGAAAGAGATCAAGCGCGAGAAGCAGATCGACTATTTGGTGCGACCGGTCTTGAAAGCCAAGATCGATTCGGATCAGCTTGAGCTGATCAAGCAGCGGTTGGCGGAACATGGGGAGCGTGCCGATAATGATTGAACCCATTGAGGCAGGCTACGCACTGTACCGGTTCGAGGTCTATAACTGGGGAACGTTCGACAAGCGTATCTGGCAGATTGCGCCAGAGCGGTTCACGGCACTGCTGACGGGCGCGAATGGTTCGGGCAAATCGACGCTGGTCGATGGGATGCTCTCGCTGCTGGTGCCGGGCAGAAAGCGCAGCTATAACCAAGCGTCGGGTGATAACCGCCGGGAGCGGTCGATCAAAAGCTATGTCCGGGGCGCGTACAGCCGCCTGCGCGAGGCAAGCGGCTATGATGGGCAGGTGCAGTACTTACGCGATGAGACCAATTACAGTGTGCTGCTGGCGGTCTTTCATAGTCCGGGGGCAAAGCCGGAATTCGTCACGATTGCACAGGTGTTTACCGAGGGTGGGGCGAAGGTCGATTACTTCACAGCGTCGATTCCACTCTCAATTCAAGAACACTTTGCGGGATTTGAGACGCTAAATGCGCTGCGGCGACGTCTGCGCGGTTTAGGCGTACAGGTCAACGACCAATTCAACGACTACAGCAGTAAATTTCGTGGTTTGCTGGGGTTGCGCTCGGAAAAGGCGCTCGAATTGTTCAATCAAACCGTGTCGATCAAAGAGATTGGCAGCCTGAATCAGTTTGTCCGCGATCACATGCTGGAGCGAACGAACATCGAGCAGCAAATCCAGCTATTGCGCGATAACTACGAGAATTTGACCAAAGCACACGAAGCGATTTTGAAGGCGCAGCGGCAGCGCGATCTACTGCTGCCGATCCACGATGAGTCGATTCGTTGGCAGCAGATTGATGGGCAAATCGAAGAGACTACGCGCTGTGAAAGGGTGCTGCCGCTCTATTTTGCCTATCAGCGATACGAACTGCTGACTGTGGCAATGAAGCAAGTGCAGGTCGATTTAGCTGAACATCAGACGCGTTTTCAGCAGTTTGAGGCAGAGAAACAGAAAACCGACAGCCAGATCAGCCGGTTGCGCGCCGAACTCGAAGCAGATGAAATCGGGCGCGCGCTTCAGCGGCTCAAGGATGAGGCTCAAGACTTAAGTCGGGAGCGCAATAAAAAGCAAGAGAAGGCACGCCGCTATACGGAAGCCGCCGAGGATGTCGGCTTGGGCGAAGCCATCGACGCGGCGAGTTTTCATGCCAACCGCGCGCAGGCAGAAGCAGAACTGCCTGAGTTGATCAATTTTGAGGCAGAAGCGCGCAAACATGCAGACCGGGCGATTGTACAGCTTACTCCGCGCATGAACTCGTTGAAGGAACTTGAGGCTGACATCGCTTCGCTGGAACAGCGGCGCACGCAAATTCCCCGCGTGAGTCTAGAAATCCGCGAACAGGTGGCGCGCGCGCTGAAAATTGACGCGAATGCGCTGCCCTTTGCCGGCGAACTGCTGCGCGTGCGCGAAGAAGAGGCGGCGTGGGAAGGGGCGATTGAACGGTTGTTGCATGGCTTTGCGCTCAATCTGCTGGTCGAGTCGCGCTTTTATGCCCGTTTAAGCCGCTATGTGAATGACCATCACCTCAATGGGAGGTTGGTCTATCAGCGGGTGCAGGAAACATCCCCTGTGAATCTTTCCCGCCTGCCCACAAACGTTGTTTACCGCAAGGTTGAAGTTCATCCTGATACCACGTTTGGCGAGTGGCTGCGCACGGAGATCAGCCGGAAGTTCGATTACGTGTGCTGCGCGAGCCTTGACGAACTGCATCATGAGAGACGCGGGATCACCGTTGAAGGTCAGATCAAGCATGATGAAACGCGCTACGAAAAGGATGACCGGTACAACATCCGCGATTATTCGCGCTACGTTTTAGGATGGGACAACCGCGTTAAGCTCGAATCGCTGCGCGCACAGCTTAAGGGTCTACAAGGGGAGATCGAAAAGCTGCAAGGGGAACGTCAACGGGCGCAGCAGGGGGAACGGCAGGCGCAGACCCGGCAGGATAATATTCGGAAGTTCTTGAGCTTTGAAGACTTCCAAGAGATTGATTGGCGAACTCCGCTGCAAGCGTATGAAGCGAATATCGAGGAGCAGCGCCGACTTGAGGCGAGTTCAGATCGCCGCCGCACGCTCCAAGAGCAGCATGATGCGCTGAAAGAAGAGGCTAAAGACCTTCAAGATACGTTGTACCGGCTCAATTCGGTGATCGGCACGTGTAACAGCGATCTGTCCCGGCATAAGCGCCAGTTGGAACAGGCGGAGGCTGAGTTACGCGAGCATCCGGTGGAAATGTGGCAAACAGAGGGGAAAGTCATACATCGTGAGTTGGAAAAGCTGATCCGTGATCCGCTCAGTCTCGACAACGTTGGTTCAGCGCAAGACCGCATGCGTCAATACTTCTCTAACCGGGCGCAGACGTACCAGAATCAGCGCGCCAAAGTTGAGCAGTCGCTGGTCGAACGCATCGCCAATTTCCGCTCAGAATTCAGGGCAGAAACGGAAAGCATCGGCAGTGGTTTAGCCGCGCTGCCGGGTTTAGAGGATTTGCTCAAACGTATCCAGAGTGAGGATTTGCCCCGGTTCGAGCGGCGGTTCAAAGAACTGCTGGACAAGAAGATGATCGACAATATCGCGGGCTTCCGCGCCGATCTCGAACGGCAGGTGGATACCTACCGCGATGTCATTGACCGCTTGAATAGTTCGCTGGTGCATATTCCGTATGAGACTTCGGTCTATATTCAACTTCGCTATGAGCTAACGCAAGAACCGGAGATCAGCGCGTTTCGTGCCGAACTACGCGACTGCACTGAAAACACGGTCGGGAATGATGCTGCCGCGAACGAGGCGGCGTTTATGCGCATCCGGGCTTTGATCCGGCGCTTTGAAACCGATGAACGCTGGGCGGAAAAGGTCACTGACGTGCGGCGCTGGCTCAACTTCGCTGCCGAGGAATTGTGGCGCGATGATCACAGCCAGCGGCGGTATCACAGCGACTCGGCGGGGATGTCGGGTGGTCAAAAAGCCAAGCTGGCGTATACCATTTTGGCATCGGCGGTCGCATACCAGTACGCAATCAATGAGCTTCCGGCGCGGCAGAGCTTCCGCTTCGTGATGATCGACGAGGCGTTCAGCAAGGTCGATGACGCCAATGCCCGATATGCTATGGAGTTGTTCAGAGGGCTTGGGCTGCAACTGCTCGTCGTGACGCCACTGGACAAGATTCCGGTGGTCGAACACTACGTCGGCGCTTATCACTATGTGGTCAATAACATGGAGGGGAATGAGTCACGGATCCGCAACCTGACCGTCGAAGAATATCAAGCGCAGCGCGCCGAATATGAACAAAATACGCAGTCAGCGCCCCGATAGCCATCCATGTTGACGCCCGATGCGGTGCGGCAAAAATTCGCACGCCACTACGAGACTTTTCTGCGAGAGTTGCTTGAGAACAAGCCTTTCACGGCGCTGTCAGTCCGGGTCGGGAAACTCCCTGAGCAGTTCAGCGAACTGCGCGCGGCGGCGGCGCGTCTCGATCCGCTTGAAAGGGAAAGGTGCCGCATCGAGCGCGAGACTCGTACGTTTCGGCAGTGGGGTAAGCAGTCGGTACCGCGCGCTGTGTGGGTGGATAGCGCCGATGTTTTCCTGCGCCTCATCGACAAACAAGCCGAATATGAGGCTTTCGTCAATGACGTTTCGCTGATCCGCCAGCGCGTCCCGGCTTTAGAGGCGTGGATGATCGCTTCACCGCTGAAGGTGATCGTTCATCACGGCGAATGGGATGCGCTGCTCGAAGTATGCGCCTACTTTCAGGAGCATCCGCAGCCCGCGCTGTCGATGCGTGAACTGCCGATCCCGGTGCATACAAAGTTCGTCGAGACCCACCAACGTATCTTGCGCGAACTGCTCGACGCGCTGCTGTCACCGGGGCAGGGGGAGTCGGAAGCAAGTCACTTCGCTGGACGGTTTGGTCTGCACGAAGATGCGCCCTTGGTGCGGATACGACTGCTGGACAATCAGCTTGAGAGTCGCTTTGGGTTGGCACTGACCGACATCAGTTTGCCAGTACCGGATTTGAACCAGCTAAATCTGCGATCGCAGCGCGGTTTGATCGTCGAGAACAAATTGCCGTTCCTCCGCCTGCCGATGCTCCCGGAGACGTTTGCAATTTTTGGTCAGGGGTTTGCAGTAGAGCAGCTAGGGCAGGTCGGATGGTTGTCTGAATGTCCGCTGTACTACTGGGGCGATCTGGACGCACAAGGGTTTCAGATTTTGGCGCTGCTGCGTCGATCACTGCCAACGGCAGTCATTCGCGCGGTATTGATGGATCGAACGACTTTCGATGCTTACGCCGAGTATGTGGTCGAGGGGACGCCTGCACCCTTGATCGATTTGCCGGAACTCGATGAAGAAGAACGACGGTTGTATCGCTGGTTGGTGGAGCGCAATCTTAGGTTAGAGCAAGAGCGCATTCCGATAAGTGCACTATTGCAGGTAATAATCTATTATGAATAATCAGTTAAGTAGCTCACTTTTTGTGTCCAATTCCAAGGGTGCAGTACAAGTATTTAACCATCAGGGATTTGATGTGATTACCACTACGGATATTTGCGGAACCGAATACACTTTGCTGAAAGTTCCTTAAGGTACAAAAACGGACGACTCGCGATGAGTCAGTGTCGCTTTCAATGAAGGACTTGAATATGCCCTCAAGTAGATCGTTTAGCACTTATCGCAAGTTCATGTCGGAGAACCTCCAGTTTGTGCGCTTCATGGTCGTCCTTGTTACTGGTGCAGCCATTGATGTAGCTCTCATGAATATCCTACTCTGGATATTCATCAATGGGATAAATCTAGGTAGCGAAGCTGTCATGCTGGCGAGTGCGGGCGGATTTATTGGTGGGCTGGCGTCCAATTATCTGCTGCATCGCTATTGGACATTCCGCGGCGTGGAACAGCAGTCAGTTGGGCGGCAGCTTCCTGTATTCGTGGTTGTTAGTTTCTCGGCGTTGGTACTGCGGCTGATCGTTGTGTCGCTGTTGTTCCCAATAGCACAATCGGGCGCGGCATCAGCGATGAGTGATGCTGCACTTGCTCGTACATTGGGCGCAAATTTCGCTCAAATGACGGCGATGGGGGTCAGTATGGTGTGGAATTATTACGCAAACCGTCGCTGGACATATCGCGCGGCGGCAAAGCGGGTGGGTCTTGAACATGTTTGAGATGCCATAAATTATCATTGGCGGATTTCTGCGAACGTGGGCTTGCAAGCGAAAAACTATATATTTTACTCATAACTCGCTTGCAACAGCTGACTTCCCTTATAATAATCAATATCTTTCTGTAATTCAGCTCATCAATACCACGCACTGCCGGAGTAAACCAAACATGGTAGCAACAACACGCAATCGCCTTGTAAACATGATAGCACTATTTTTAACTATTTTTGTACTCGTCGGACTACTTCTTTTCCATTTTTACACTTACCACACCTTAAGTGACATAGTGGCTCTAGCACTTGCAATTGTCGCGATTATCGGAATCTACTATGTCGCGCAAGCAGTGCCTAGTGGCACAAAGACAGTTTTATCCGCAAAGCAATCTTGGAGATGGATCCAGCAAACTGTCGAGGGTAAGCGCTTTTTTATCAATGGAATGTTACTTATTGCCTTCACATTCCTAGTGTATGGAGTTGTTCAAGCAAAACGCCTCGAGTGGATTCTAAACCCTGATGCACTGGGATATTTAGAAATTGCCCGCCGATATGCAGCGGGTGATTTTGTCGTGCGGGGCTATTGGTCGCCCATGATCTCGTGGTTAACAGCAATCGTTACGAGCATTGGTATCACCCCAGAACTTGCTATACGCTATTTGATTGTCATCTCTGGTCTGGTATCAACAGTATTGTCTGTTGTGCTTGCGGGGCAGTTCGGTCTTCGGCGCATCTTTCGGCTTGTGATTGCTGGTTTTGTCGCCATCCTGCTTTCTTCTATTACATCCATCACTGCAGATATCATTGGTGTAGCATTTTTACTGGGTTATCTCTGCATTATTATGAGTCGCAATGTGGTCTCACAGCCTATTATCTTCGGTTTGGCTGCCGGTATTGTTGCTGGTTTAGCATATTTCGCTCGTTCTTATAACCTAACCTTTATCGTTGCTCATCTCTTGATTTATGGCGGATGGTTGTGGGTACAGAAACGTTCGCTCAAGCCGGTCCTACGATTTGTGCCCAGTTTTGTCTTGCTGTTAGCATTTGTGATTACGCCTTGGATTATCCTGTTGAGTGAGCGTTACGGATACTTCACATTTTCCACAAGTGCTGCGCACACGCGCGGGTTGGTCGCAATTGGAGCGGATAGGGAACGTTCTGTCACATGTATAGCAGGCGAGGTTCTGTGCCCATTCCCTTCTGATATTCTGTTTCCATGGGAAGACCATTTGCCGGAATTACAACCTAACTATAACTGGAGTCCCTTCTCAAGCAGCGAAAATTTCCAGCATCAAATCTCATTGATCGCTGAAAATATCTATTACTTTCTTGGAATTAATACAGTCGTATCTGTGCTAGGCATTCTCAGCCTGAGCGCACTGATTATGTTTCGTAGCAAAAACAAATACCGCAATGGCGTTGCTTTTTTACTCCTCACAGCAGCACTTTACATCAGTGGTTATATGTTAACGCTTTCGAGTGGGGGTGTGCGATATTTTATTGTGCCTTATATCTTTATCCTGTTTGCGGCACTGCTGATATTGCAGCATGTTCTGGAAACCTATTCGCTAAGTAGAGCGATCATGCTGGTTACGACAATGGGACTTCTGATCGGTCTCGCATCCAGTTCTCCAATGCGTTTCATAGTCGGCACAACTTTATCAATTGTTCGAGGTGACGAACAGTCTGATGAATGCGCATTAGATGACTCTACAATCATTGCCAGCGATCTAATCGCCCCCATAGCGAGTGTAGGGGATAATTGGAGGGCAAGCATGGATATAGCTTACTTCACGGGGGTGCGCAGCGTGGGGTATCTTAACCCAGAGAAAATTACACTCGATGAGATCAATCGGCAATTGCAACAAAGCAATGTCAATATCGTGTTAATCGCGGACAACACGCCCACGGGCAGCAACCTCCTTACTCAATATGGCTATACAAACATTCGACAGATTTCTTACTGTGGATCGAGCTATACAATCTTTCAGGTTCCGTAAAGCTGTCCGTGTCGCGCCGCAGCGAAGGATTAAGTGATGGGTGGACAGTTGACGAGCTGGGATACGGTCATCATCGGCGGGGGATTTTACGGGTGCGCCCTTGCCGTGTTTTTGCGTCAGAACGGATACAAGGCGGTCATTCTAGAAGCAAGTGAAGATCTGATGCAGCGTGCCAGCTACGTGAATCAAGCTCGCATCCACAATGGCTACCATTACCCGCGCAGTTTCATCACGGCGTGGCGCTCGCTGGTGAATTTCCCCCGCTTCACACTCGAGTTTCGAGAATGTGTCGATAACAGCTTCGAGAAAATCTATGCGATCGCGCGGCGCGGCAGCAAAGTGAACGCCTACCAATTCAAGGAGTTTTGCCGGAATATCGGCGCGCCGATCCACCCTGCTCCTCCCCCAGTCAAACGCTTATTCAATACAGCGCTCATCGAAGAAGTATTCACCGTGCGCGAGTTCGCCTTTAACGCGGCGGTGCTGCGTGATTTGATGCGCGATAAGCTGACCCGGTTGGATGTACCTATGCGATTTCAGACGGAAGTGCATCACATCGAGCAGGCGGACGGCGACACATTGAACGTGACTCTTTCGACCGGGGAATCTATCCGCACGCAAGCAGTCTTTAACTGCACCTATGCGCAGATCAATACCGTGCTGCAAAACTCCGGACTGCCGATGCTGCCGATGAAGCATGAAATCACCGAACTAGCATTGATCGAGCCGCCGCCCGAACTGCGCGAATTGGGGATCACGGTGATGGATGGCGCGTTCTTCTCGACGATGCCGTTTCCAGCGGCGGGACTGCACAGCCTGAGCCATGTTCGCTACACGCCTCACGAATCCTGGGCGGATCTGGTTAACGGCTACCGCAACCCATATGCGTATCTTGCTGAGTTGGATATTCAGACACACGCGACCTATATGATCCACGACTCGCAGCGGTATCTGCCCGCGTTGAGCAAGGCGCGGTACGTCCGCTCACTGTACGAGGTGAAAACCGTGCTGCTCAAAAACGAAACGGATGATGGTCGCCCGATTTTGTGCCGCGAGCACTATGGACTGAAAAACTTGTATCTAGTGATGGGCGGCAAAATAGACAACATCTACGATGTGCTGAAGTATTTACAGCAGTTTGCTCAACCCATCGATCAAGAAATGGTAGAAGCACCGCATGACCAATCCTGACAGTCTTATCTCAGTCTGTATGATTATCCGCAATGAATCTCAGCGGATTGACTCCCTGATCGACGCGCTCACCGGCGTGATATCCAGCTTATACCAGTATTACGAATTCCTCATCTTGGATAATGCCTCGAATGATGGGACGGATCAGCTTGTCGCAGCGAAGCTGAAGCAAATCCCCAATGTGCGACTGCTACGTCTTTCGCGGATTTACAGCCTCGATACGGCAGTCACGGCGGCGCTCGACAGCGCGATCGGAGATTATGTCATTCTGATCGAACCGGATGCCGATGTGAAGCTGATCCCTCAGTTGGTGGAAAAAGCGCAGGAGGGAAACGATATTGTCGTGGTACGGCGCAATCTGACGCGCCTCTACTCTCCGCTCGACCGTTGGGCAGGACGGGCACTCTATCGCTTTGCCAGCCGCATGTTAGGCTATGAAGTCGTGCTTGAGGATGGATTCACGCGCCTGTTTAGCCGCCGTGCTGTCAATGCCCTCACGCAGATTCGCAGCCGTCGCCGCCACTTAAAGCACTTCGGTTCAATGGTAGGCTATCGTCATGCGTACATCCTCAGCGACAGCGGAACCACGATCAGCGGTGTGAAACGCGCGGAGAAAATCGGGGTGGTGATCAATCTAGTGATCAATAACTCGATCGCGCCGCTGCGGCTCGCCGCACTGCTCGGCTTGGGAGCGAGTTTTCTCAATCTCCTGTATGTGGGCTATATTATTCTTGTCACGATTGTGCGCGAGGGGCAGCTTGCCGAAGGGTGGCTGACAACTTCCATCACCAATACGACGATGTTCTTTCTGCTGTTCATCATTCTGGCGATTTTAGCGGAATACATCGGGCGGCTGTTGGAAGAGGCGAAAGACGAACCGCTCTACTTCGTCGAGTATGAAGATCACAGTACGGTGAGCAGTTACAGCCGCACCATCGAGCAGGAAAAACTCAATATCGTGCAGTCCTAGAAGGGGAATCGATGAGCAACGCCCTGTTAGGTTATACCGGATTTGTCGGCACAACACTGCGCGGACAAACTGTTTTTGATGCGCAGTACCATTCGCAGAATATCGCGGACATTCGCGGGCAGCAGTACGATCTCATTGTGTGCGCCGCCGCTCCCGCCGCCAAGTGGAAGGCAAATCAAGACCCGGACGGCGACCGCGCCAACCTGATCAGCCTAATGGAGCATCTCAAACATGTCAACGCGGGTCAGTTCGTATTGATTTCGACGGTGGATGTATTCAAGATGCCGCCTGCCGTCGATGAAAACACGCCGATCACGCTCGATCGACTGGATGCCTACGGACGCAATCGTTATGAACTCGAACAGTTCGCACTGGAACAGTTTCCGAATGTGTACGTCGTGCGACTGCCGGGACTGTTCGGCGCGGGGCTGAAAAAAAACTTCCTCTTTGACATGATTCATCGCGGGTCTTCCGAATGGACGCACGCCGACAGTGTATTCCAGTTCTACAACATGGCGAACCTGTGGGGCGATCTGCAGATTGTTTTGCGCGCCGATCCGCCTGTGCGCCTGATCCACTTTGCCACCGAACCCGTGCGCGCCGGGGCTGTTGCCCGTTACTCCTTTGATGTGGAATACACGCACCAGACCGCCAACCCGCCGGTCAGCTATGACATGCAAACGCTTCACGCGGGATTGTGGGGAAGAACCGGACGGTATATCGCCAGCGCCGACGAGATTTACGCCCAAATTCGCACGTTTGCACAAGCGGAGAAACCCGCCTGATGAACGTTTCGATTTCGAACATCGCATGGAAAAACGAGGAAGAACCGTCGGTTGCGGCGTATCTGCGTGAGCGAGGTATCACTGGCGTGGATGTCGCGTATACGAAATTCTGGGCTTCACCTACCGACGCAAGCGATCAGGCACTTGCGGACTATCGCGCATTCTGGGCGCAGCACGGGATAACGATTATCGGCATGCAGTCGTTGATTTATGGTCGCCCTGATTTGATGTTGTTCGGGTCACCGGAAGTACGCGCCGAAATGACCGAGTACATGCGCGCTGTGCTCAAACTGGCGGGCAAACTCGGCGCGCGTCCACTCGTGTTTGGCTCGCCAAAGAATCGGCTTAAGGGCGAGCTCCCCGAAAGTGAAGCGACGGACATCGCCGCCGAATTTTTTGCCACACTGGCGAACACCGCACAACAGGAAAACGTGATCCTGTGCATTGAACCCAACCCGGCGGAATATGCCTGTGACTTCATCCGTACGACCACACCGGCGGTGGAATTGGTCAGCCGCGTAAATCACCCGCACTTCCGTCTGCACTTGGATGCGGCGATCATGACGATGAACGGCGAGAATGTCGAAGCTGCGATCGACAGCGCCGCGCCGTATCTGGCGCATTTTCACGTCAGCGAGCCGCAGTTAGGCGTGGTCGGAGAAGGCGCGGTCGATCACCCGCGTTTTGCTGCTGCGCTCAGAAGCATTAACTATCAAGGCTGGGTCGCTGTCGAAATGCGCGGCGGGTGGAAAACACCCGATCTGGAAGCGGTAAAAATCGCGCTTGATACTACCCTTGAGGCTTATTCGTGACCGAACTACTCAACGACTCCCAGTGGCAGCTTCCCACCTTTGAACTCTACGAATTCGCGCCGCGTCGTACCGACTACTGTGTCTGCATCCCGATCATCAACGAGGGTGAGCGTATCCGGCGCGAGCTGGCGGATTTGATGCAGCACAAGATCGCGGATCACGCAGACATTCTGATCCTCGATGGCGGGAGTACAGACGGCTCGACAGCACATGACTATCTGCGTTCTCAGAATGTGCGGACGCTGCTCGTCAAAACAGGGAAAGGCAAACTCAGCGCCCAGTTACGCATGGGATACGCTTATGCGCTGCGTCAGGGGTATGAAGGAATCGTCACGATCGACGGCAACGATAAAGATAACGTCGATGCGATCCCGGCGTTTATTCAAACGATGCGTGAAGGATGGGATATGGTACAGGGGTCACGCTTCGTCCCCGGCGGCAAGGCAATCAATACACCGCTCTCGCGGATGGTGGCGATCAAGCTGATTCATGCGCCGCTGATCAGTTTTGGGGCGCGCTTCCCGTACACCGATACGACGAACGGCTACCGGGGGTATTCACGCCGTTTGCTGCTCGATCCGCGTGTACAGCCGTTCCGGGATGTGTTTGAAACGTATGAACTCCTAGCGTACATGTCCGTGCGCGCCCCGCAGTTGAAGTTTAAGACGAAAGAGATTCCGGTCACACGCGCCTATCCGCCGAGCGGCAAAACGCCCACGAAGATCAAAGGTTTCAAGGGCAATGCAAAGTTGATCGGAATTCTGCTGGATGTGGTGCGGGGAAAATACAATCCTTGAGGTGAAGATTGCTGCCCAGAACTCCAACTGATTTGCGCGCGCTTCAGGCAGACTACGAGATCATCTTTCGTTACCTGTCAGTCACGGATGCGCTTGAAGCAAGCGATGTGATTTTCGTCTTCGGAGGCTATCATCTGTCTGTCCCAAAGAAAGCCGGAGACCTGTATCGAACCGGTGTCGCCCCCAAGATCATGGTAACAGGCAAAGATGGCTCTGGCACACGCCCCGTTCCTGACTGGGACGAGCCGATTGGCGTCGTGTTTCACCGTTACCTAAGGTCAATGGGAATACCGGATGAAGCAATCCACGTCATGTCCGACTCAACCAACACATTAGAAGATGTGCTTCTCGGAATCCCAGTTCTTCAACAGATGATTCCAGATTTGTCGCGCATAACACTGGTCACACGACCTATTCACCAGCGTCGCGCCCTTGCCACCAGTCGCAAAGCCTATCCGCAGTACAGTTACATCAGTAGCCCCGCTGCGGAGGCAGTCGCTTCCCTCGATGATGATTCATTTTGGAGCAGAGAGCAAGTTCACCGCACGCTAGGGGAAATAGAACGGTTGAAGCGGTATGCTGCGAAAGGCGACATCGAAGCTCAAGTTATCCCGGTTGATGTTGAGCTGTCAGTTCGGAATCTGATTGCTTACCAAGAAAAGTATGGGTTGTGACCGGACATAAGAACGTGCTACCCCTTCATTAACTCTAGTCAACCTTTCTGTGTTTTTGGTTGAATACCTTATGTCTTGGAATATATAGGGCGCATTTCACCATTATCTGTTAGCATATATAGTTTGTTAAAAATAACTACAGCGTTGTGTTTTCTCAAAATGAGTTCTTCTAATGGAGATTATCGGAAGTAGAAGGACTCTTCAGGATATTGGACTTCTCGTAAATCGGAAAGATAGCAATTTCTGTAAACCCTATTCTAGATTTCCGATAACCTGCTTCGTCGAAACGGGACTTAGGCGTTTCGATGCGCTTCAAGGCAGATCGAAAACTCGGGCCAATGCGTAACGGATGTGATAATAGGATCTAGCAACGGCGGAAAGATACGAAGAGGTAGGACTAACACCCAAGCGATTTTGTAACCAATAACATCGGTGAGTCTTCTCAACAGCCATGTAGTTTTCTGGCTTAAGAAGCCGCTACAATAGGAGATGCAATCAACTACCAACCCACTGTTAGTACAAAGGCGCGTCAAATCCTCGTCTGTATAACCCCTGCGTACATGCCCACCGTCTTCAACGGTTGAGAACGGTCCGTTATCCCCTTTAGTAATGGCACGAAAGTGATAGTTAGGGGTTGACAGATACAACTTGCCACCCAGCCTTAGGCATTTAGCCATATCTTTCATGAGCTTTTGATCATTCAAGATATGCTCAATGTTTTCCATACAGATTAAAGCATCAAACTGGTTAGCCAAATCCTGCTCGTTGTCGAGTAATCGCACGTCAACTACTCGAAAATCTATAGCAGGTGCATTGATTATTGGTGCTCGTTTAGACGCTTTTTGGATTACCTTCTCGCTATAATCGATCCCCAGTGCCTTATACCCTCGCTTCGCCAACCCTATTGTGAAACCTCCAGAACCACAACCAACATCTAATAGTTTGATTGAGGTTGACGTCTTTCTTAAACGCTGTGCAAGCCAAAGCCAACGATCCAGTACTAAAGTGTCGCCATGAAGCAGCGTAGCTGGGAATCCTACGAACCTTACAAGCCAATCACTCATATCTATCCCCCTTGGATTCAATACGCATAAAGGGCAGTATAGCCGACACAATTTAACGTGTCGATTTCTGATCACATTATTACCCTCTGTTAATTGTGTTTTATATATAGTTGCATCTAACCTTAATTGCACTAATTAACAGTTAAGTAATTATATTGTATGGCTGGGTGCGCTATGGCGAGGGTGGCGATTGCAGAATCGACAGGTACGACTTGTTTTGATGGTCGGCGCGGTAGCAGCAAGCAGTTACTTGCTGTTAATCGGCGGGACGTGGCGCGGAGTTACCGAGGCGACGACGGCGCGCGTATCACTGGTTCTGTTTGCGCTGCTGGTCGGCGTATGGCTGTGGCTTCGGCGATCTGCGACGTGGCACCAAACAGCTTTTGATCCAGTGCTGCCGCTGTGGGGCATCGCCTTCGCCGTTTCCAGCATGGCGAACGTTGGTATGCGTGGGCAGATCGCCAGCGGGCTGTGGTTCGTCGGGTTGTATATCGTCGTGTGGTACATCTTGCAAGACCTGCTGGCAAATCGCATCCTTGAGCGCGCTGTGTTGTTGTCGCTGCTGCTAGTGGCGGGCGTTCCGGTGCTGGCGTCCGCGTTGATTGAAGCCGTGCGCATCTACCCGGCATGCATTGGTGGAGCGCTGGAAAATCCTAACAATCTCGGCGGTTGGTTGCTGCTGATCATCCCGCTGTTGCTTGAGCGGTGGATCAATAGGCGCGGGCTGGAGCGCTGGTTGTTGAGCGCGTATTTATTGGCGGCAGGCGCGGTCTTGCTCCTCACTGACAGCCGGGGCGCGATGCTTGGATTGCTGACAGCGTTCTTGTTCGTTGTGTTCAGAAGCTTCAAGCGGATCGAACTGCGCGTTGCGTCGGCGTTGATCTACGTTGTCAGCGTGCTGTTACTGATCGGCATACGTGGCGACAGCGGTCGTTTGCCCATTTATGGCGACTTGATTAGCGAGAACTGGGATCACATACTGACGGGCACCGGTTTGTTCACTGTGCGATTGGACTATCACACCGGTTTAATTCCGGGCGGGACGAGTTTGTACGCGCACAACTTGCTGCTTCACGTCGCCGTTGAGTTGGGCATCGTCGGGCTGATTGCGCTGGCGGTGTCGCTGCTAATCTTCTGGCGGTTGCGTCTTGCGCCCGGCGATTCATCACGCCTCTGGGCATATGCTGCTGTAACCGGGGCACTTGCCCAGCAAATGGTCGATTTCCCGCTGATGATGCCTGCGCTGGCGCTGGCAGGGATTGTTGTGCTGAGTGTTGCTGTGCCAACGGGCAAGCCAATGCAGGGGAGATATGGGGTTTGGGCGGTCGAGTTGGTTGCAGTGGGCTTGATCGCTGCCGGACTACTGCGCGCGCCGCTGCGAATCTACTGACCACTGCTAAGGGCCAGCTCTTTGTAGGTCATTATTAGTGGTTTTTCATGGTTTTGAATTTTTGTCGCTATACTGAGAATGCTTCGACCTTGCTGAAGCACGTTACACGCTGGCAGTCTGCTGCCATTTTGAGCGAATGGAGTTGGTGATTGAGCAATCAATTCTGGCAGGATAAACGCGTACTTGTGACCGGCGGCACTGGTTTTCTCGGCTCGTTCGTCGTGGATGAACTGCGAAAGCGGCAGCCCACAGCGATCTTTGCGCCGCGCAAAGCTGATTACGATTTGCGCGAGACGACCGCGACTGATCGGATACTGGCTGACACCAAACCCGACTTGATCGTTCATTTGGCGGCGACGGTCGGCGGCATCGGCGCAAACCGGGAACATCCGGCGGAATACTTCTACGACAACCTGATGATGGGCGTACAGCTCGTCCATAAAGCGTATGAGGCGGGCGTGCCAAAAGTCGTGATTATCGGGACAGTGTGCGCTTACCCGAAGTACACGCCGATCCCGTTCAAAGAGGAAGACCTCTGGAACGGCTATCCCGAAGAGACGAATGCGCCTTACGGCTTGGCGAAGAAAATGCTGCTCGTGCAGTCACAGGCATATCGCCAGCAGTATGGCTTCAACTCGATCTTCCTGCTGCCGACCAATCTATATGGTCCGCGTGATAACTTTAATCCTGCGTCCTCGCACGTAATCCCCGCGCTGATCCGCAAGTGTCTTGAAGCCAAAGCGCGCGGCGACAGCTATATCGAAGCGTGGGGCGATGGCTCGCCGACGCGCGAATTCCTGTATGTCGAGGATGCGGCAGAAGGAATTGTATTGGCAGCCGAACGCTATAACGACAGCGAGCCGGTCAACTTGGGGAGCAGCTTCGAGATCAGTATCAGGGATTTGCTGACGGTGATTGCGCGCGTCACCGGATTTGAGGGCGAAATCCGCTGGGACACGACCAAGCCAAATGGGCAGCCCCGGCGCAAGCTGGATGTGAGTAGGGCAGAGCAGGCGTTTGGCTTCAAATCGACTACTTCGTTTGAAATGGGACTGGCGCGGACGGTGGAATGGTATGTGGCGCAGCAGTCAGTGCCAGTGACCCCGGAGCAACAAACAAGCTAGTTCCCCAAGACTCGCCTTTGCCGGACGTAGAGCGCGTCCGGCAAGAGGTGAGGCGCTGCCAATATCACTGAAATTTGCTGACGCATATTTGATTTAATATTACTTGCCTTAATCAGAGATTCCCTATATTCTCTGTATTAGTTGGCGTTCTTCGTAGAGACAGCGTCGAATTTCTCCGTAGTCACCACGAGCTATCCAAATACGAAATAGACTTCGTAATATAGAATCGTTGAGATACCCATATAATTGGGAAGTGCCTATTTGAGCTTACATAAATCAGTAAGCACCAATTAATAGTTCTTAAAAAAACAGCGAGGACGGCGATTACTGCGCAGCGCATCTCCAAGGATTAGGTGAAACGCTATGTGGTTGCGTTTTCGAAACTATGCAGTTGCAATCTTGCTCTTCCAGATACTCCTTGTTTTGATTGGGGGGGTGCTGCTCACCAACATCTCTTGGGTGGGGGAGCGGGTCGCCAACTCGCTCAAGGGTCCGCTCGTGAATAACAATGCGGATGCGTTGGTCATATGGGAAGAGGGCGAACAGACGCAGCCACTTCCGGAGACTCTTGCCCGCTTGTATCGACCGGGTGCGACGAAATATGTTGTGCTTGTCCATGATATGTCTCAGTCAGCGCCCATATGGGTGAATGATCTTGTCGGAGATGGAACCACGCCCCGGCTGCACGAGATCGACAACCGGAGCATTTCGCGCGCATCTGCTGAACTCACTGCGTTCTTTACCGCTAATCCTGCAACGAATATCACGCTTGCTGGTGCATGGTATCAGGGACGGCGCGAGGTTTGCGTGCTGCACACCGCGCTGCGCAGATCGACTCCGGTAGGATTTGTTGGCATGCCGTCCACGTTCAATGAGGCGAACTGGTGGTCCTCTGAACGCGGCGTCATCAGCGTCGCTACTGAACTTGCCAAATCCGCTTACTATTCCTTTGCGTATCAAATCCCGTTTTCGGGCTGCTGGTCAGGCGATTTCCCCTTTGGTTTGGTGACGTTCTACGCCGGAGTTGCTTTCCTCCTGAGTGGACTGCTGGTCGCTGCGCTGCGCTCGTTCACAATCCGGCGTAAGATGCTTGATTTTGCCAATGAGCGTAGTTTGCACAAAATTCCTACGCCACGCGGCGGCGGGGTCGTAATCTCGACGCTGAGCCTGTTGATGCTGATGGCTATTGCGCTGAATTTCTCGGATTTGCCAGCGCCATTATTGATCGCTTACGTGGCGATGGCAGTGCTGCTGACGGGTATCAGTCTATACGATGATTGGATCAAAGCCGTGCCGACGAAAATTCGGCTGCTGCTCCACCTGATCGCGGCGCTGGTCATAGTCCTCACAACTTTTACGCTGCGCCCGGCGGAAATCGCGCTTCCGATTCCCGGTGTTACAGTGGTGCTGCTGTCTGGCATTCTCGCTTTTGGTTTGCTGGTCGTGTGGATCACCGGTTTTACCAACATGTTCAACTTCATGGATGGAGCTGATGGGATCGCCGGATTGCACACGCTGCTGGCGGGTACTGGATGGTCGGTTCTGTTCTTGCTGGAGGGCGAAACCAGCCTGACGCTCATCAGCCTATTGATCGCGGCGACGAGCGCCGGTTTTCTTGTCCACAACACGTCACCGGCGCGCATCTTCATGGGCGACTCCGGTAGCGTCTTCCTCGGCTTTACGCTGGCGTCCTTGCCGGTACTGGGCTTTGTCGGCACAGTGAATCCCGATATTTTCGTCGTGGGTGCGATGTTTGTGCTGCCGTTCGTCGTCGATGCCACGTACACCATCATCAAACGGTGGCGCAACGGGGAGAACGTGCTTGAGGCGCATCGCAAGCACTTGTACCAGCGCTTGGTTTTGCGTGGACACTCGCACGGAGGCGTCACCGGGTTGTACGGGTTAATGACGGTGATTTGTGTGGTGAGCGGCATCCTGTATTACACTGGCGATGCATTAGCACGCGCGGTCGCGCTGGGTGTCGTCATCACGATGCTGGTGACCTATGTGATCAGCACCGAGTACGCCCTGATCAAGAAGCCCTATTTGTATTCACCGAAAAGAAATCCTGTAGAAACGACGATTGCCATGACAGGGCCTGTCTCTGGTTCGCAGGACTAAGTCTCGGCGAGGATTGCCTTGACGGTTTGCTGCCAGCCTTCTGCCAGCGATACCTGTGGTTGGAACCCAAGCGCCCGCAGCTTCGCGCCGCTGTAGGTTTCGCTCTGCGTCAACTGTCCGATGCTCTCACGGGTGAGTGGAGAACGCTTGCCGATCAAGCCTAAGCCGATTTCCGCTAGCCCTACGCCCCCATGAACGAGCGGAGCAGGGATACCAATGCGCGGGCGGCGCTTGCCGAAAGCGGCGTAGATTGCGTCGAGGATGGCTTCCATATTGACCGAATCATGGGCGACGAGGTTATAAGCCTGATTCGCGCAGGAAGGGCTATTAGCGACGAGCAGGGCGGCTTTTGACGCATCATCCACATGGGTCAAGCTGCGTGTGTTCTTGAGGCTGCCAACGGGCAAAAACAACCCCTTATTAATCCCGGTGACCAGATACCGCCACGAACCGCGCAACCGTGCGCCATAAATGGGCGAGAGGCGCAAGATCGTCGTCTCCATGTGATCGAGGGCTGCACGTTCCCCACTTAATTTAGATTTCGCATAGTCAGTTTTAGGATCGAGGGCATTATCCTCAGTTACCGGCTGCGCCTGCTGAACCCCATACACCTTCACGGTGCTGAAGTAAATCATGCGCTGGACGCTAGCACTAGCGGCTTCTTGAGCGACGATCCGGGTTGCATCGACGTTCACGCGCTCGTACTCAGCACGCAGTTCCGGCGGCGGATTGGTCACGTGGAGCAGGGCGGCGAGGTGAAAAACGAGTTGTGCATCAGCGACGGCAGCACGCACAATTTCGCGGTCACCGATGTCGCCGGGAATGAACTCGACCCCATCCGGGAACAGTGGTTTTGTCGGGCGTTGGCGGCTGAGTACGCGCACCTGCCAGCCCTGTTGAATGAGTTCAGCGACCAAGCGCGGACCGATTGCGCCAGTCGCACCGGTGACGAGGGCTAGTTGATCACCCATGAGATTATCCGTTGTTTAGTTGGCGAATGAGGCGATCATACTGTGCGCTGACTGCTTTGCGCGAGTAGTGCTGTTCGATGTAGCGGCGTCCGTTTGCCCCGTACTGCTGGAATGCCTCGCGTTCGGCATAGGCATGGAGGATGGCAGCTTCTAGGGCGTCGGCGTTATCGGGCGGCGTTGCCAAACCGCAATTCGCGGATTGCACGACCGAGACGAGTTCGGAGTCGTGATCAACGGAGACGAGGGCAGGGCGACCACTCGCCATGATTGTATAAATTTTTGACGGGATGGTCGTGCGCGCCGTGCCAGCCATCAGAGGGACAAGATGGAGATCACCGGTCGCGTAGATATTTGGCACAACATGACGCGGTTGGTAGGGCAGCATGGTTACATTGGGGAAACGTTTCTCACCGATCAGGGCTTCGAGCTGGGCGCGCCGGGCACCATCACCCACAATCAAGAAGTGGATGTGTGGATGGTCGGCGAGGCGTCCCATGACCTCGATGATCATATCAAAGCTCTGCGTGATCCCGATGTTCCCCGCATAGAGGACAACGTATTTGTCCACAAGCTTCAGCTCACGGGAAAGTTCGTTGTCTTTGGGCTGCGGGCAGATAAATTCGGTATCTACGAAGTTCGGGATCGTGACTACCTTGCCCGGCGCAATGCCTTCCGCGATGATGGTCGCTTTGAACCCGTCGGAAATCGGGACGATGACCTGCGAGGTGCGATACACAAACCGTTCGATGCGCTTGAGGATCGGGTAGAGCCGTGATTCTTCGGTGAGCATTCCCGTTTGCACCATCACGGCGGGATAAATCTCCTGCACGTTGTAGATCGCTTTGCCGCCTTTGATCAGCGTCAGCAGCCAGCCGATCACGCCGATGGTGAGAGGAGGGGAGACGGACAGCACGGCGTCCTGCCGCCCGATAAGGAAGGCGGCAAGAATCAGACTGAGGGCATGGAAAATCAGGTAGTCGCTGAAACGCCCGCTGACGCGATCCGCTTTGCGCCGCATCCGGGTATGGATCACCCGGATGCCGTGATACTGGCTGGTGTAGTACATGCCGAACAAACGGCGCTGGAGCGGTTGCTGCGCTTCGGCATCGAGGTCGCGGTTGTAATGAGGCTGGGTGGTCAGCACGACGACTTGGTGTCCATAGTCGTGAAGATCGTGCGCTAGCTCCGAGACAATCTGCGAGGTCGAGACTCCGTCGGGCGCGAAGACGAGCGTATGAACGAGAATACGCGCCATCCAGCTTAACTGCCTGCTTCAGCGTCTGCAGTTTTCTTGCAGAAGAAGTTCCCCAGCACCAGCACATCCATTTTCGTGCGCAGATAGCAGTCCACCGCCTCATCCGGGTTGCAGATTATGGGCTCGTTCTCGTTGAAGCTGGTGTTGATCAGCACAGGAATACCCGTGCGTTCGCCGAAGGTCTTGACCAGATCGTAATAGAGCGGATTCTCGTCACGTGAGACGGATTGTAGGCGTCCGGTGTCATCGACGTGGCGGACGGCGGTTAGGCGCTCGAACCATTCCGGCTTAATTTTGTAGACGTGCAGCATGTAAGGCGATGGGTGGTGATAGTCGAAGATCTCGTTCTGGCGCTCGGCGAGGACGACGGGTGCGAACGGGCGGAACCACTCACGCCGCTTGATGCGGGCATTGAGCACGTCTTTCATGTCAGCGCGACCGGGATGGGCGAGGATCGAGCGGTTGCCAAGCGCGCGGGGACCCCATTCCATGCGCCCCTGAAACCAACCGATGACATTACCCGCTTCGATTTCGTCGGACGTCGCGCTCAATAACTCTTCGCGCGAGAGTTCGCGGTACTCGACCTTGCACTTGTCGAGCGCGGTACGCATCTCGGCGGCGCTGTATTCGGGTCCCATGAAGGCATTCTTCATGACGAAGCGTTCTTTTTCGTGCAGCACCGACTGGCTGACGTAGAGTGCCGCGCCGAGCGACAAGCCTTCATCCCCGGCGGCGGGCTGGATACAGGTCTCACGGAAGGGCGTGTGATCGAACATCTTGCCATTGGCGACGCTGTTCAGCACGACGCCGCCCGCCATCGCGATCTTATCGGTCGGCACTTGCTTGTACAGCACATTCAGCATGTGCATGTAGACTTCTTCAAAGCGCGCTTGCAGGCTGTGTGCCAAGTCCATGTCGCGCTTGGTGATTTCCGTGTAGGGTTCGCGCGGCTTGCCGAACAACTCGACCATCAGGTCAGAGTAGTGCTGCAAGATGACCATCTCACCCTTGTCGTTCATCTCCACGCCCTGATTGGAGCCGAAGGGCATGAAGTACTTCGGATTGAGTTCAAAGGCATCTTCGGTGATGCTGATCATGTCCTTGAAGGTGTCGGCATAGGCGTCTTCGCCGTAGGGCGCGAGTCCCATGACCTTGCCTTCATCGCCATATTTGCCGTAGCCGATGAACTGGCAAATCATCGTGTAGAGCGATCCAAGCGACTGCGGGACGTACACGCGCTGCTTGACCTTGATTTCCTGCCCGACGCATTCGGTCAGCATGCAGGTGACGAAATCGCCGGAACCGTCGATGCTGAACCCGGCGGCGTAGTCCCATGGGGAGATGAAGTAGGCGCTGGCGACGTGCGCGAGGTGATGCTCGACGTTGACCTGCTCAAAGCGCAGATCGGCGGGATTAGCACCGCATTCAGTAACCAGCAGGGTCTTGAGGTCGCCGAGGGCTTCGCGGGCAGCGCGGATTTTCAACAGATTCAGCAGCTTGGTCGGATTGCGCAGGACGAATTCCAGCTTCTTGCTCATGTTCGCGCTGGCATCGCGCCCGATAGCAACGTAATCAATGTCTTTGAAGGTCACGCCGCCGATTTCCATCACCTTAGGGATGCTCATGGTTGGGAAGCCAGCGTAGTATTTGACGCGATTAAGGCGTTCTTCGCCAATTGCCGCGACGGGGATGCCGTCGATCACCAACGCGGCGGAAGAACCCGCATGATGGGTATTGATGCCCAGAATGACTGCCATTCAATTTTCCTTCGTGTTTGTCGCGAAGAATCAGAAATTACATTGAAACATCGTGTAAGAATTTGCGCATATCCTCAACCGAAGTTGAGGAGTTTATGTAGTTGCGTCCAAAATCACGCGCGTTCTCGGATAATGCAGCAAATGCTTCTGTATCCATATCGATCAGTTCACATATTGAGTTTACAAATAATTCCGGTTTCTCCAAAGGTGACACCCAACCAATGGATTGAACCTTGTTTGTTTTCCATGGTGTTCTATCGCTAATCAAGATAGGACACCCGGCGCACAACGCTTCGAGGATCGTGTGTCCAAAATTCTCGTTGAGTGTAGGCAGAAAGAAAAGGTGATACTGTTGCAACACATCAGCTACAGCATCCAAATCTACCGCGCCCATGTAATTTACTCGGATATTGGATGGTAAAGCTTGAATAGCGAGCTGGCACTCTTGCCAGTATTTTTCGTCTTTGATCGGTCCATAGATATCGAACTCCACGTCTTTTTCTATCTGGCTTAAGCACTCAAGTGCAAAGTGTAAGTTCTTTTTCGGATCAATTCGGGATAGATACACAATGCGAGCAGTTCCCGGTATTTTGTTGACAGAAACCCTAGTAGCGAGTTGTGGAATAGGAGAGGGGAGATTTTCCACACAGTAAACTTGGTTTGCTATCTTGCTGCCAAATACATTCTGGATTTCTATAACTTCTTCGGGGCTGGTTGCGTGCCAGACAAGGTTTTTGTAGAGACCAGTTTTGCGTGCGAGATCAAGAAAAAAACTCTTTTTGCGGGACTTCAGATTAAGTGCTGAAGGATTCAAGGTGCCTCGTGAAGCAAGGATGACGGGTTTTCTAGGCAACAAACCGGTACGGTATAGAGATAGTGTTTCGATCGTGAGCGCTGAAAAGACAACGTTGAGGTAAAGACTGTCATAGTCGATTTGGCGGTATATTCGCGCTAGGTTCGTTAGCTGCTGTTCTTGCGGGGTTAGGTAGCGCACGTGTGCTTTTCCCACAGCATTCCATTTTCCATAGCTAATGGTGAGGTAGGGGACGTTGCTGTTTAGATCGCGATCCTTTGTGAGGATGAAAAAATCAAAGTCATCTCCTAGCCATTCAATCAGATTGACGATGGAGCGAGTAGGTCCTCCATAATGGAATCCGGGTAGATAATGATTGACCAGAATTAGAATCTTGGGTTTGGACGGCATTCAAGCGACTACCACTACCAATCTGACTCATGGTAGAGTAGCACAGAATTTACCCTTACCCAAAATAAGGTCTTATCAACGATATGCTGACACAACCAAGAGAAAAACGATGCCTGATGGTCATTACTGGTGCGTTTAATTTCGGTGGAGGAATTGCTGCATCTAACCGTTTGGCTATACACGCGCTTCATGATGCCGGTTATCAGATAGATATTGTTGCTTTCAATGAACCCATCGATTCGGGAGAGAAGTATCAACAGTTTGAGAGAGTGGATTATACATCTACCCAGAACAGCAAGTTCAACTTTGTACTCAAAGTATGGGGAGCATTGCTAAAGAAGAAGTACGCGCTCGTTTTTTGCGATCATGTCAACCTTGCATCCGTACTCGCACCACTTGCATGGATGCGCCTAATCCGTTATGTGGTTAGAGTACATTTAATTGAAGTAATGCCACCTTACCCAGATTTTCAAGGTCGCTTGGGATTATATAATGCGTGGCGAATCCATGCCTCAGAATACGCCAGACAGCAATTGTTGAGGGCATACCCGAGTTTAAAGATTGACGTTGTCCCACTATCGCTTCCACCACAAACAAGCTTTGATCTACCTGAGCAAGCAACGCAGCAAGAACTGGCTTTTACAGCTACCGACGGAACAGTTCAATTGCTTGGAGACCGTGTCATTCTAATGGTCGGGCGTATGGAATCCTCCGAGCGGTACAAGGGGCAAGATGTACTGATTCAGGCGATGCCATACATTCTAGAACGATATCCCGAAGCGCAACTTGTGCTGGTCGGAGAGGGAGATGATTCGAATCGGTTGGTCAACTTAGCGAAAGCGGAGTCTGTGGAAACGCAAGAACACATATTCATGCTGGGTTTTGTCCCAGATGATGTACTAGAGAGCCTATACAGTTCTTGCTATTTATTTGCAATGCCAAGCCGAGGAGAAGGATTTGGGTTGGTTTATGTAGAAGCGATGAGGTGGGGAAAACCTTGTATCGCGAGCCACATCGATGCTGCACAGTATATTGTGCAGCACGAAAAAACAGGCTTGCTTGTCGATAACCCAACTAGTTCGTTAGATGTTGCGTCTGCCATTCTTAGACTTCTATCTAGTCCTATAGTAGCTGAGCAATATGGAGTAGCTGGTCGCTTACGCGCTCACAATTACTATCAATACGAACAGTTCCGAACACGTTTCTGGCAAACTTTGGGACTAAAAAGTGTCTGGAAAGCTGGTTCGTAATCTTATTCATGAGCTAAACGCCGGGTCATAAGACGGGTCATGGTGAGATACAACCAACTTTCCTCCGTTTCAGGTAAGAATTCGTAATCCTTACTCAAGCGCCGCTGTTTGAGCTTCACCCCGAATAGTGGAGGAAACGGATGTCCGTTATACTCAACGAAAGGGAGTGTTAGGCATGGCGACACAGAAACGAAAATACGATACGAGCTTCAAGCAGGAAGCACTACGGTTGCTGGAAATGAGTGGCAAAAGTGTGCGCCAAATTGAAGACGATCTGGGGATCACGCCGGGATTGCTGAACAAGTGGAAACAGCGCTATCGTTTGCATCCAACAACAGGCGAAGTGAAACCGAGTGAACAGCATGAACTGGAAGCGGAAAACCGTCGGTTACGTCGAGAACTGGAGTTAGTCAAGGCGGAGCGTGAACTGCTAAAAAAGGCAGTCAAGTTGTTTGCGGAGGATGTGCGATGAAATATGCGCTCATCGAGGCGGAACGAGGGGAACTGCCGGTGAAGCGAGCGTGTGGAACGCTGTGCGTGTCGGTGAGTGGGTATTATGGGTGGCAGCAGCGTCGTCAGGCAGCCGTTGAGCGGGGGGACGAGGATGCTTTAGTCGCCCGGATCCGGGCGGTATTCGACGAGAGCCGAGGAACGTATGGCAGTCCGAGGGTGAGCGCCGCGCTGCGTCAAGCGGGCGTAGTGTGCAACCGTAAGCGTGTGGCACGCTTGATGCGGAAACATCACCTGGTTGCCAAGCACCGGCGCCAGCGCCGGGTCAAGACAACCAACAGTCGCCATCCGTTTCCCATTGCGCCGAACCGCTTGCAGCGCGACTTCAGCGCCGAGCGTCCGAATGAGAAATGGGTGGCAGACTTCACCTACATCGATACAGCCGACGGGTGGTTGTATCTGGCGCTGGTACTCGATGTGTTTTCCCGCAAGATCGTTGGCTGGGCAATGGAAAATCACATGGAGACCGCGTTGGTTGAGCAGGCGTTACGGATGGCGCTGACACAACGACAACCCCAACCCAACGACCTGCTGCATCATTCCGACCGGGGCTGAGCTTTACCCCGGTGAGTGGAACAAAAACTTGTCCTGAAAATGGCGTTGTTCAAACTGGTCAGGACTAAGATAGTCCAGTGCTGAGTGCAGTCGCTGACGGTTGTACCAGCCCTCAAGATAAGCAAACAGTTCGGTACGTGCCACTTGCCGGGATGGAAAGCGATGATCCGCACATTCGGTTTTGAGGGTGCCAATGCAGCTTTCCATCAAGGCATTATCATACGGGTCGCCCGTTCCGCTCATGGATACGGTTACGTCTTCACTCGCCAACAACCGCTGGTAACTGGCACTGGCGTACTGGCTGCCGCGGTCGGAATGGTGCATCAGATCGCCTTTGGTTGGCTGCCGTTGAGCGAATGCCATACGGAGCGCCCGTTCCACGAGTGCCGACTCCATGTGTTCATCCATTGCCCAGCCCACAATCTTGCGCGAAAAAATGTCGAGCACCAACGCAAGATACAACCATCCTTCAGCCGTGTCGATATATGTGAAATCTGCCACCCACTTCTCACTGGGACGCTCGGCGCTAAACTCGCGCTGCAAGCGGTTCGGGGCGATGGGAAAGGCATGGCGACTGTCGGTGGTTTTGACACGTCGCCGACGACGGTGTTTGGCAACGAGTCCGTGTTGGCGCATCAGACGGGCAACGCGCTTGCGGTTGCACACCATCCCCTGCTGACGCAAGGCAGCGGTCACCCGCGGGCTGCCATACGTCCCCCGGCTGTCAGCAAACACCGGCGAATGTGCGCCACCAAGCGTTCGTCTACGTCCTTCGCTTTGGCGGGCTGGCGACGCTGCTGCCACGCATAGTACCCGCTCACGGAGACGTGCAGTACACGGCATGCTCGCTGGAGGGGCAAGCTGCCGCGCTCCGCCTGGATGAGTGCGTACTTCATCGCACATCCTCCGCGAACAACTTCAGTGCCTTAATGACTATGTGGAAGTCAAGGGGCAAGGGCGGAGCGATGCAAATAGCGCTGCGGATCATAAGCTTGTCCGCTGTGGAGGATCGCCCAGAACACACTCAGGGGTTTACGTCCGACGGCGACGACCGAGTTCATTTTGCTCTTGCCGGCTGCCACGCGCTGCTGGAAGTAGTGTCGGTACTCCGGGAGCCAGCGAACAGCATTTACGGCCATTGACCAGAGAATGCGCCGGATGAAACGATTACCGCGTTTGGACAATTTCGGATGTGGATGGGAGAACGTTCCGCTCTCCTGTGTCTGTGGACACCAACCGATGTAACCTAACAACTGCTTGAACGATGGGAAGCGCTCGAGCGAGCCCAGTTCGCCCAATAAGGTTCCTACGGACAGCGCGCTGTGGATGGGGAAATCTGCCAGTCTTAACCGAGTTTCGTGCTTGAGGAGGACTTGATGTTCGCTCAACCACCTCTCGACCAACACCTCAATGTCTTCTTCCAACTGCTGAATGGTCTCGACGAGGCTCATCACTTGGCGGACAACCAAGCGCAGTCCCGTGACCAACCACGGATCGTCCAATCCGACCGACACCCGCGCCAACGCTTGGATCTTGCGCGCAAATGCTAGTCCTCGTATCCCGTGACTGGCGCTGCGTACCACCGTCGCCAGTGCAGTTTCCGAAGCTTCAGCCATGGATTGTTTGGAGGGATAGGCAGCCAACAGCGCTAAGCCAGAGGTCGAATGTCGTCCAACATGGGGATAAAATAAAGGCATGGGCAAACGACTCGACTACA